>CAYWQG010000001.1:0-32407 GCA_964460635.1 Candidatus Woesearchaeota archaeon
AATAAGAATAAAGGATATTCTGAAGAATTTTTAAGGAATGAAACTGGAAGTTCCTGGCCGAAAACTGGTTTAAATCAGGGAGAAGCTTTTAGTGGAACTTTGACCGGAGCAAGTGGTGCAACAAAGATTTTTTTAAGTCCAGTATTAATAGGAAATACTAAGGAAGGTCGGGGAAAATATATTTGCGGAGATCAATATGGACAAAACATTTTTACATAAGGTCTTTTCGAAACTTGGTATTTCTTTCTCGAAAAAAAGGGCGCTTTCCCAAATCGTTGCGGTAGTTTTATTGATTTCTTTTTCTGTTCTCGCTTTCCTTTTAATATCTCAGGTTGTCCTTAAACTTGTTCATAGCCAATTAGATAAATCAAAGGTATGTTCTGAATTAAGAAATAATGTTTTAATAGACCGAGCGAACACTTGTTATAACACTTCTTCAGGAGAAATTCAATTCGGAATAATTAGAAAAAATGTTGATTTGGATAGTCTGCTTGTAACAATTTCCGGAGCGGATAATTCTCATTCTTTCACGATAAATGAAACTCCCTCAACCTCCGAAGATCTTAAACCATATGATTCTGTGGGATCTTCTTATGGGACTTCGTATTTCTCTTTACCATCTAAAAATTCAGAGAAAAGTTACATCGGGAATGTAATAAATGTGAAGAACCCTTATGAAATCGATATAGGACCTTCGGTAAAAGGAAAATTTTGTGGAATAGTTGACTCTTTCTTAGAAATAAATACCTGTTAATTATGATAAAGAAGAAAAAAGCACAAGTCTGGGTGGAAGCAATGACTTATACTCTAATTGCTCTTGCAGTAATTGGAGCAATACTTGCATTTGTTCAACCAAAAGTAAAAGAAATGCAGGACAAAGCTACAATTGAAAACTCTATAAATTTAATGGAACAAATAAACTCTGTAATAAAAAATTTAGGACAAAATGTCCCGGGAAACAAAAGGGAATTAGAAATTAAAATAGAAAAAGGAAATTTGAGAATAGATGGAGTCAAAAATGAAATAACTTTTGATATGCCCAGCAGATATAAATATAGCGAACTCGGACAGAACTATAAATATGGAGATCTCTTAATATTAACTCAAAAAGAAAATGAGGGGTATAACTTCAGTATCTCCCTCAACTATTCACAATATAATTTAACTTACAAAGGGAAAGATATAGATCAAGAATTAACCGCTGCATCAAATCCTTACAACCTATTTATTATTAGAGGAAAAGGAATAGTAATAAATACGGAGGTAAATTAGGATAAGTAAGAGGTGCTTGGAAATCTAATTTATTAAAATATGGAAAAGAGAAAAATAAGTGATTATAAAAGGGTGGAAATAAATTTTTTTCCGACGATACCTCCTTTAAGAAAAGTTAAGGACAAAACTAGAATCGATATAAGATATTGTGTTCTTTCACCTTATTCTTTTATTCATATTTATTGGGATGATAAAAAATATGAATTAATATATGAAATAGAGGAGCCTCTCCTAAACGAAACTGAAAAAATTCAAATGAAACAAATTTCTTATGCTCTCAAGAACCTTATCAATTTTGAAACATTAATTTCAAAAAAACGAGAGGACCTCTTAGATTATATTGATTTAAGATTCAAAGTCTTGGCCGAAGAATTTGGTATGAGACTAAGTTATGATAGTTATAAAAGAATTTATTATTATTTAATAAGAGATTTTATAGGATTTAATGAGACAGATGCTCTCTTGAGAGATTATTTTATAGAGGATATCGAATGTAACGGACTCAAAGTTCCGGTTTATATTGTTCATAGAATTTATAGAAGTATGAGAACAAGTTTAGTCTTTAAAGAGCTTGAAGTTTTATCAGACTTTGTAGAAAAAATAGCACAAAGGAGTGGAAGATACATTTCTTATGCAAGTCCTATTTTAGATGGAAGTTTGCCTGATGGGTCGAGGGTTAATGCAACTTATACAAAAGATATAACAAGTAGAGGACCAACTTTTACTATACGAAAATTTACAAAAGTTCCGTGGAATCCAATAGAATTAATAAAATTCAAAACTTTGAGTCCAGAAATGCTCGCCTATTTTTGGTTATTAATACAATTCAAAATGAATATACTAATTGTTGGAGGAACCTCTTCAGGTAAAACAACTCTTTTGAATGCAATCAGTTTCTTTATTCCCCCAGAAGACAGAGTTGTTAGTATAGAAGACACCAGAGAATTAAATTTACTCAGAGATAATTGGCTCCCAAGTGTTTCGAGAAGTGCAACAGGTGTTGGAAAATTAGGAGAAATAAGTTTATATGATTTATTAAGAAGTTCTTTTAGACAAAATCCAGATTATGTAATTGTTGGAGAAACGAGGGGGAAAGAGGCCTCGGTATTATTTCAAGGTATGGCTTCGGGACATTCCTCAATGAGTACTATTCACGCAGACTCAGTAGATACTCTTATGAAAAGATTAGAAACGCCCCCAATAGAATTATCTCCTACCCTTCTAAATGTTTTAGACAGCGTCGCAATAATGACTCACGCAATAATAAAAAAACAAGAAACGAGGAAATTAAAATCAATTGTTGAGATAGTAAATGTAGATTCTAAGGGAATTGCTACAACTAACACTCCGTTTATATGGAACCCTCAAGATGACCGATTCTATTTCAAAAAGAGTAGTAAAGTCTTTGAAAAGATTTCTCAGAGAAATGGTTTAACTTTAGAGGAAATTGAAGTTATGTTTTTGAAAAGAGTGAAGCTACTTTACGAACTCTACAAAAGAAAAATATTTGATTTTAGAAAAGTTCAGGAGATAATCAATGAATACAACAAAAGACCTCAAAAAGTTTTAGAAGATTATGGTATAAAATAAAAGGACCTACTTTAAAAAATGGATAATGAAAAAAATAAAGAAAACTATTCTGAAAGGAAAAAGAATTTAGTTTCGGATCTCATTAAAAAAAGGGATCCTTTAGCTCCTATGAATAAACTGATTAAAAATTTACAAGAAAATGAACAAGAATTAGAAGAGGCATTTAACAAAAAAGACTTCAGAAGATTTGAATTAATAAAAACGAATATCAGGAAAATTCAAAGGGCTCTTTCTGAAGAATTAAGGGAGATATAAATGATAGATAAATTTGGAAAATTAAGATTGATTATAGAGAAAGAAGTTTCCATCATAAAAGAAATTATTCTTCTCCGCGAACAATCTTCTAAAGAGAAAGATTTTATAATCAAACAAATAAAATCTTTGAAAGGTTTCTTTGAAAAAATAAATGAAGAATTGCTCCACTCTTTGGAAGAGATCTCTGAAGATGCAGGTGGTATCTTTTCTGACTTTCCAGAAAACATTCCTTTTGAAGGAGAAAAAATCGAACTTGCGCCTCTTGGAAAAAATGGTAAAAGGAAAAGCCACAGATGGGGTTCTTTAGAAAAAGAAACAATTAAGAGATTAAGAAAGATAAAGAAGGAGAATAAAAAGAAGAAAATTATTAAACCAAAACCATATGTAAAAGCTTCTAACCAGATGTTCTTTAATTATGCTCAGAGGCTTTCTAAAAATAAATTTTTTGATAAAGTAAAAACTTCTTTGGAGAAAACAAATATGCAATACACGACGGAGGGCTACCTTTCGGTAATTTTTTTCAATACTTTTCTCTCTGCAATCTTCGGAGTTCTATTATATATTCTTCTTCTTTTCTTAAAAATAAATTCTTCAGATATGAGCATTAGCTTTTCTACGAATGGAATTCTAATGAAATCTATCGAATTATTTCCAATAATCTTCCTCCTTCCGATTGTCGTTTTTTTCATAAGTTATTTTTATCCTTCGAGTGAAGCCGATTCTGAAAGAGAAAAAATAAACCAAGAACTTCCTTTTGTCATCGGAGATTTAAATTCTGTCGCAGAATCTTTAGTTAATCCGGCAAATATGTTCCGAATAATAATTAATACAAAAGAATATCCTTCTACAAAAAAAGAATTTATAAAATTAATAAATGAAATTGATGGGTATGGTCTTGACCTTATTAGCGCCTTGAAAATAATTGCTAAAAAAAGTCCGAGTAAAGAATTAGCAGAAATTCTTAACGGACTTGCAACAACAATCAGTACTGGAGGAAATCTTACAGAATTCCTCCGAGGAAAATCAAAGAAGTTAATTTTAGAATATAAACTGAGAAGAAAAAGATTCACAAAATTTGCTGGATCTTTTATGGAAATTTATATAAGTTTAATCCTCGCAGCCCCTATGATTTTAATGCTTTTATTAATAATGATGAGAATTAGTAATTTTGGATTAAAATTTAGTGTTTCTTCTATAACTATTATGGTCGTTAGTGTGGTTTCTGTGATGAATATTTTTTCAGTAATTTTTCTAAATGTAAAAACCTCTCGTCTATAAAATGGAACTTAAAACAATTCATTGGATTATAATTTTTTTAGGAATTCTAACTATCTTTTCTTCCTATTTCTTTTATGGAAGTAAATCATTCTATTTGATTTTTGGAATTGGAATTATATTAATCGTCTTTCCATTTATTCTTATAATACTCAATGAATCAAAAATTAGACGAGAGAAAAAAGGAAGATTTTTAGATTTTATGGGAGATTTAGTAGAAGGAATTGAGGTGGGGATTCCTATAAATAAAAGTATAGAAAATTTGAAAAATAAATCTTATGGTGCATTGAATGAGAATGTTAGGAAACTATCGAACCAAGTCTCTATGGGAATTCCGGTTCAAAAAGCATTTGAGATTTTCTCAAAAGATATCAAGAATAAAACAATCACCAGGGCTATAACCATAATCAGCCAGGCAGAGACAGCGGGTGGTGCGGTTGGAGAAATCCTCCAAAATGTTGCAGACACAGTCAATCTTACCGATCGTTTAGAGAAAGAAAGAAAATCAGAGATATCAAGTTTAGTCACGGAAGGATACCTTATTTTCTTTATTTTTATATGTATTATTCTTTTGATGCAATTTAAGATAATTCCGATATTACAGACCTCTGGAGTTAATCTAAAAAATAGTCTTAAAACTACAACAATCTCTGAGGCTCCCCAAAATTCTCCAGTTAATAATAACTCCAAAACTTTCTCAGATGCTTTTACAATTCTCTTATTGGTTCAGGGATTTTTTATGGGACTTATAATTGGACAGCTTTCTGAAGGAAGAATCTCTTCTGGAGTAAAACATTCTTTTATCCTTATGATCTTCGTTTTCATAATTACTTCACTCGCAAATATGGTTTTATAAATGAAAAATAAAAAAGGCTCAAGTTTTGGTATGGTAATTTCTATGACACTTTTCCTTAGTTTCTTAGTTGTTTTCTATGCCTATTTCTCTCCACAAATAAAAATTAGGAATAATGATGGGCAAGATTATCTGAACCCATTATTCAACAATTTAAAAAACTCTATGGAGGCCAATCTGAGTGTGATAAGTATAAAACTTAACGAAATTCAAACTCATTGTTTTGAAATAAACAATCTACCAAATTTAATTGGGAATGTTTCTGTTAGAAACTCTTTAAACAATATTATTCGCTCAAGTTATTTTTATCCAAAGTTAAAAATGAAAGGAGGAAGAAATAAATTCTTCAAGATTTATTCTTCTAAATATTTAAATGTAGAAAATACTCCTTTAACTACTTGTAGAATTCTTGGACCTTCGCAATATTCTATTGGACTTGTAAAAACTGAAAAAATAATTTCTGAAAAAAAAATTCTTTCTCTAAATAAAAGTTTTCATAATAATTATCTTGAATTGAAGTCTAATCTATCAATACCTCCGAATTATAATTTTGATTTTATATTTAAAGGATCACAAATTATAAATGCTTCCAGAAAAAAAGAAGCTTCAAATATTTATGCAATAAATGAGAAAGTTATTTATATAAATGAAAGTGGAGCAATTCTCTCTGGAGATTTGAAAGTGGAATTATGGTAATAATGAATAAAAGAGGATGGGTAAAAATTTTAGAAGCGTTTTTCGCAATTCTTTTACTCGGAGGAATCATCTTCACTTTTTTAGAAGTCCAAAATATGAATCTTTCTAAAGATAATCCTAAAATTTATGGAGTTGAAAATAGTATTTTGAGAAATATAGAAATAAACAATAGTTTAAGGAATGAACTCTTAGGAACCCCAATTAGTTCGGCATCTTCGAGGAGTATAAAAGAAATCCTCCCGGCTTATTTAAATTGTTCTGCAACAATATGTGGAATCGGAAAAAATTGTAAAACTGATACAGAAAATATAAATAAAAACGTTTATGTTCAATCTATTTTTATTGCATCCAATTTAACTCTTTATTCTCCCAGAAAATTAGTCCTCTCGTGTTGGGAAATTTAAAATGCTCAAAGAAAAATTAAAAAAAGAAAAAGAAGGTGTCTATATCCTACCAAAATCTGGAAAAAGGAGAGTAGACTTAAAAATATTTCTTTCTGAGAAACTCAAAGACTCTTTGAACGAAACTGCGATAGAACAACTCGCAGAAATTTCTAAACTACCTGGAATTGAATCGGTTTATGGTATGAGCGATATTCATCCAGGCTATGATTTTCCAATCGGAGGAGTCGTAGCTTTTAATCTTCAAAAAGGAGTTCTTTTCCCGGCAGGAGTTGGATACGATATAAATTGTGGAGTTAGAGTTCTTCGAACAAACATTAAGAAAAAAGATTTTTTAAAAAAGAGAGATCAAATTTTAAAAAATCTTTTTAGAGATATACCTTCAGGATTAGGAAAAGGAAGTAAGTTTCAGATTAATGAAAAGAATCTAAATAAAGTTTTAAAGGAAGGATCAAGGATTTTAGTAGAAATGGGTTTTGGAGATAAAGAAGATATTTCTCACACGGAAGAATTAGGAAAAATTCATGGAGCAGACCCAGAAGATTTATCTAAAAAAGCAAAAAGAAAAGGAATCGGTCAGTTAGGAACTCTTGGAGCAGGAAACCATTTTTTAGAATTCCAGTTTGTCGAAAAGATTTTTAATAAAAAAGCTGCAAGGATTTTTGGGATAAAAAAAAATCAAATATTGGTAATGATTCACACCGGTTCGAGGGGGCTTGGACATCAGATTACTTCAGATTATTTGGAGGAAATTAAAAATTCCGCCTCTTTAGGTTTAAGTAAATCGGAGGAAATTAAAAAAAAGAACAAAGAAGAAGGATTGTTGTTCATTCCTTTGAAAAATAAATTATCTAAAAAATATTTTTCGGCGATGGCTTGTGCTTCAAATTTTGCATTCGCAAACAGACAATTAATAACTTCAATAATAAGAAAAGAACTAATAAAAGAATTTCCCAGAAAGAAAATCTTCGTTCGATTACTCTCTTCAAAAAAAACCGTCGAAGTACTTTATGATTTATGTCATAACATCGCAAGAATAGAGAAAAATAATGGAAAAGAGCTTCTTGTTTTTAGAAAGGGTGCTACAAGAAGTTTAGGAAAAGGAGCTAAAGAACTTCCAGAAGATTACAGAAATATTGGGCAACCAATTCTTCTTCCAGGAAGTATGGGGACTTCTTCTTATATTCTCTTAGGAGATTCTACCGCAGAAAAAATTAGCTTAGGAAGTTGCCCTCACGGTTCTGGGAGATTAAAAAGTAGAAGTGAAATGAGAAGGAATCTCAAAGGAGAAGAAGTTCTTGAGGAATTAAAGAAGAAAAATATAAGAATAAACTTTACGAGTAAAGATGGATTAGTTGAAGAAGCATCAGAATCATATAAAGATATAGAAGAAGTTGTCTCAGTTGTAGATAGATTGGGTATTGGAAAGAGGGTTGCAAGATTGAAACCCCTCGGAGTTATAAAGGGATAAATGAGAAAATTCCAAAAAAAAGAAAAAGATTAAGTTTAAAAAAAAGAAAAGATAAGAAATAAAATGAATCAAAAGAAAAAAATATATCTCAGTCTGTTTTTTCTATTATTCCTTTCTTTAGAAGTCGGGCTTGTTAGTTCCTCTGTAATTTTTGGGAATTTAAGTCATAATATAAAACCCCTTTATGGTGAGGCTCAAAATATAAGTGGATGGATTAATCTAAGTTCGGAAAATTCTCCCACAAATTTTCCTTTCTATTTTTCTTTTAATAATTCTGTTCCTGTAGAATTTTCTCTTATAGATTTATTAAAAGAAACTCCAAGGGCAAATTATTCCTGCTCCCCTTCTAATTGTTTAGATAGTTATTCTCAAAATAGTACTGGAAGTTCCAAGATTAATTTTACTCTTCTCTCGGGAAAATCAAAAGCTCTCGGATTCGAGATTTTTAATAATATAATTAACATAAATTCTGTGAACTTTAATTTAACAAGTGATTCCGGACCTTCAGAGAAAAGCCAATTAGATATTTATTTTTTAGGAAATAAAAATTATACAATAAAGAATCGCCGAGGGTCTGGTCTTTACAATCCAAAAAATTATGGATGTTTCAATAAAAGTGGAGGAACCTCTTTTGTTAATCTTGATGGAAATTCTGAATATTGTGAAAGAATCGCTCTCCCAGAATCCCCTGGATTAAATGTTGGAGTCTGGATAAAAGCAAACCCAGGAGACCCCAGTGGAATCAATATGAATTTAGAAGACTCAAAGAGGAACTCTCTTGGATTCCCGTGCACAATAAAACAAATTTCTTCCTCTGGAAGTGAAGAAGCTTGCACAATAAATCAGGCAATTGTTTCTCCAGGAAATTATTACATTTGTGTAAGTTCTAATAAAGGAAATTACCAAATCAGAAAAACCCTCGGTAAAGAGGTTTGTGGTCTTTATGATACTTATGATGAAACTTCTGCTTATCAAATATTCAGTCAAGGAGAATCCTTTGGAAACTTTGGAACTCTGGAAGTCGGCAATAATTATTTAGAAAATTATCCGTTGGGCGGAACACTCGGAAAATTATCTAATGATTATTTGAATAAAGTTTATAAAAATGGTAATTGCTCGAATGGATGTTTCATCCCTATTATTATAAAATCTAAAATTCAAACATCCCAAAAAGTTAGTCTCTCGAGTGCTTCAATCGTTTATTCCTCTACTTCCGGTCAAGTAACAGACAATAAGATTTATTCTCTTAAAATGACTCCTGCAAATGTTAGCTTTAATTTTAAAAAAATATTTTTGGATTCTTTAGGAATTTTGACTCCAAATTTAAATAAGAATTATTTGTTTAGTTTATTCTCTAAAAATAAAAAGATTTTTAATGAGACCATTGAAATAAAAATGCTTCCACAGATATACCGTCTTTTTCCAAATTCAACAGGTTATGGAATTCAGACTAAATTCTATGCTTCAGTTTCACCGAATATTAGTTTATATTATTGGAATTTCGGAGATGGTATTTCAGATTCGACCAGCAACTCTACAATTCTTCACGAATATAATTCTTCAGGGATATATAATTTAACAATAAATATTACTGGAGTTGGAGGAATTTCTAATTCTAAAACTTTTAAGATAAATGTTACATCACCAATTAATGAAATCAATTCTTTGATTCAAAAAAAAGAGGGTTTTTTGAATCAAATTAAACAAAGCATTGATAGTTTCGAAATTCCAATAAAAGAATTAATAATTAATTATACTGGATTGAAAAATTTAAGTTTAAATTTAAAAACAATCAAATTAAAAACAGATCTTGCAAAATCTAAAAAGGATTATCAAATTATATTGGATAATCTTTCAAATTTGAAAATTCCTCAAGCAATCCTTTTGGAAAAAGAAGGAAGTAATTTAGAGATATTTCCTCAAAAAGATAATATAGATCTTTCTACTTTAACAAGTATCACGAAAGAAACTTATAATGATACTGAAACGGAAAATTATAAGACAGCAATTTTCAGTTGGGAGTTTAAGCACTCCAAAATTTTGGAGAACTTTAAAGAAGTTGAAACTTATAAAGGAGATGGATCTAAACAGACTTTAAGAATTATAAATCTTGAAATAAATATAAATAATTCTAAAGGGGCCTATCTTATAATCAAAACGAATAATCTCTTTTCTAAGAATAGTTTTAAAAAAATAGGAGATAGTTCTTATATACCTTTGAACTCTGGAGAGAACAGCTTAACCTTCCTCGTGCCAGGAGATTCTTTATCTTCCTCTACAGACCTACCACTATTTATTTCTCCTGCCTTGGGTAATCTCACAATTATTAGCGGAAAAGTAGGTATTGGGAACAAAAAAATAAAACCAATTATTTTATTTTTTGTATTATTTGGAATATTTCTATTCGGTCTTTTAATCTATTTTGGATTAAGAGAATGGTACAAAATAAGATATGAAAAATATTTATTTAAAAACAGAAATAATTTATACAACCTCGTTCTTTATATAAATAATTTAAAAAAACAAGGTAAAAAAGATTGGGAGATAAAAGGTTCTTTAAAAAAAGCGGGATGGAGTTCTGAACAGATAACTTATGTCTTGAGAAAGTATGCTGGAAAAAGAACGGGAATGATTTAACAAAAATTTTATAAAGAAGTAAATGTAAAAATTTAAAATGTTCAAAATAATATTTAAAAATCTTTTTAGAATCTTTTTCAAAAATAAAAGGGAACTTAATTTAGGATTCTATGGTCCTCCGAATGCTGGAAAAACAAGTTTAGCAAATAGGATAATTAAAGATTTTACAGGAGAAAGTTTTGGAAAGGTTAGTAAGGTTCCTCATGAAACAAGGGAGGTTCAGTTCAAAGAAAAAGTTGTTATAAAATTTAAGGGAAAGGAGTTGGTATTAAAAATAATAGATACCCCTGGAATCGCGACAAAAATAGATTATGAAAATTTCTTAAAATATAAGTTAAAAAAACCTGAAGCTAAGAAAAGAGCGAAGGAGGCAACCCAAGGAATTATCGAAAGTATAAAATGGTTGGAAGATATGGATGCAGTTATTGCAGTTTTAGATTCAACTAAAACGCCATTCAGTCAAGTGAATATTACCCTCCTTGGAAATTTAGTTGCAAGAAAAATTCCTTTATTGATTGTTGCAAATAAAATAGATTTACGGAATTCAAATATTAAAAGAATAGAATCTGCTTTTCCAGAATATGATTTTATTGGAATCAGTGCAAAATATGGTAAAAATTTAGAAGAATTTTATGAAAAAATTTTTAAATTAGCAAAAAAAATAAAATGAAGAAAAAAATAAACGGACGTTCAATAAGATTTTTAAGATATTCAGAAATAAAAGGATTAGATTCTAAAGAAAGAATGAAACTTGTTTTAGAAACTCTCCTGAAGAATAAAATCTTAATTATCCAAGGAAAATTAAGCCCAGAAGAAAAAATTGAACTTATTAAAATAACTATGAGCAAAATAGATAAGAAGTTTAAAGGTATAGAGATTGCGGTATTTTCTGAAAATGAGAATAGAAAATTTTTTGATAAAGTAAAAAATAAAATTCTAAAAGTAATTTATGGTTCTGAGATCGATTCCTTGACGATTATTGGTCCGGCAACAGTAATTCGAGAGATAAAAAAAGATCCAAAAAAGATGGATCTCTTCTTAAATTAGATTCTTTGGAGAATTTCTTTACTTCCATAAAATTTATAATACTTGTTTAACAACATCTATTATGTCACACCAATGCGTACATTGTGGAAGAATTATCCTTTCGGGAAGTAAAGAAATTCTTAAAGGTTGTAATTCTTGTGGTAGTCACTTTTTTGTATATATAAAAGAAGAAGACCTCGAAGATAAATTAAGGGAGACCCCTCTTAAAAATACTACCCCTCAAGAAAAAAGAAAAATAGAAAAAGAAATAAGAGAAATCTCTGGAATCACCGAGGAAGATAAACCAGTAATATTAAATTTGGAATCTATAAGAGCTTTAGAAGAAGGAAAATTCGAAATTGATTTAGTTCATCTCCTAAATAAAAATCGACCGCTTATTTATCGAATTGAAGAGGGGAAATATTTCATAGATATAGCCCCTCCAAAAAACTGGAAACTCAATGGAAAAAAATCTTAAAATGATTAAAACAGAATTAAATTTAATTTTGAAAAAAATTTCTATTTCTCCTGAAGAAGATTTCAAAATTAAAAAAAAGGTAGAAACTTTTTTAGAATCTTTAAAAAAAATTCTAAAAAATATTGATGCTAAAATTTTTATTGGTGGAAGTTTTGCAAAAGGAACTTCAATAAAAAAAGAGATGATTGATGTTGATATTTTTTTGAGATTTAATAAAAATTACACGGAAAAAGAAATCTCTAAATTAATGATTTATATAATGAAAAATTTTAAAGAGGCAAAAAAAATACATGGATCCCGAGATTATTTGATTGTTTCTCCTACGAAAGAATTGTCCTTAGAATTAATTCCGGTACTCTCTATAACTAAACCAAAAGAAGCACAGAATATAACCGATCTTTCTTATTTTCATGTAGCTTATTTAAAGAAGAAAACAAAATCAAAAAAGATTTTAGAGGAAATAAAATTAACAAAAGCTTTTTGCACCTCTTGTGGTTGCTATGGCGCTGAATCATTCATACATGGATTTTCTGGATATTCTTTAGAACTATTAATAATTCATTATAAATCTTTTTTAAAATTAATTAAGGAAATCTCTAAAAAGAGTGAAAAGAAAATTGTTATAGATATAGAAAAAAAATTTAAGAAAGCCTCAGATATATTCTTAGATTTGAATGGGGCAAAGTTAGACTCTCCAATTATTTTAATAGATCCAACTTACAAATATAGAAATGTTACTGCTTCTTTATCTAAAGAAACTTTTGAAAAATTCCAGAAATATTGTAAATCTTTTCTAAAAAAACCAAGTGAAAAATATTTTAGAAAATCTGTGGTTAATTTAGAGAAAATAAAAAAAGAAGCAGAGAGAAAAAATTATGAATTCATAAATATAAAAACTACGACAGACAAGCAAGAAGGGAGTATCGCTGGAAGTAAGTTACATAAATTTCATAAGATACTCAAAACAAATATTGAACGATTGTTCTATATAAAGAAATCAGGTTTTATTTATGATTTGGGAAAAATCTCTAAAAACTTTTTTGTTTTGAAAAGAAAAAGTGAACTTCTTTTTTCTGGGCCTTTTATAAAAGATGAGAATAATGTTAAAAAATTTAAAAAGAGACATAGAAGAACATTTGAAAAAAATGGAAGAGTTTATTCTAAAGAAGAAAACAAATGGAAAATAAAAGAATTTATTAATTTCTGGGAGGAGGAGAATAAAAAGTTATTTAAAGATATGAATATAACAGAAATTAAAGTTTTGAATTAATTTTTAAATGATGGCTAACGAAAAAAAGAATAAAAAAGGAGAAATGAAGGGGGGTGTAAAAATATTTATTCTTTTTTTCTCAATTCTTATTATTTTTCTAATTATAATTTTTATCTTTTCTACATCTAATAATTCAAAGAAATTTTCTGAAAATTCTTTGAAGGTGATGAAGTTTTGTAATGATTCTTGTATTAGTGGAAACCAATATAATTATTGTTCTGTAGCTCAAGAATTAAGAACTAAAAATGTTTTGGGAAAGCAAATTTCTGAGACAGGAACCTGCGATAATTTTGTAAAAAATGGAAAATTGAAGGGTGAAGGATTAGTCTCTTGTCCTTCAATAGATTGTTCCCCTCAAGTAAGCAATAAGAATAATAATGAAGCGCAAACTACTTGTGTGGCTCTTGCTGGGAAATGGGAAAGCCCTAATCTAAAGGGAAATTGTAAACAAAATGGATTAAAAATAATAAGAAAAATAAATCCATCTAATTCACCAAAAATTAAAGGAGAAATTTGTTGCAGATGAAATTTTATAAAAATTTAATTATTATATTTTTCTTATTTGTAATTTTTCCTACACTTGTTTATTCCTTGGGAACTCAGAGAAATATAAATAATATCCATTGTGTAATTTCCAAAACTGCTCCTTCTTTTCCTGCACCCTTTAGTCAATCGTGGAAAGTTTTGGATCTCTTCGGTTTAACTAATAGTCACGCAGCTTTCTCAGGAGTTTCTTCGAATTATCAGTATCACATCTATTGTAATTTTGGTGGTGGAGATAATAATTGCCTCCCAAAAAACAAAAATGCTGTTGTTTATTTAACTGGCAAAACTAACTCTCATGTGCAAGCCCCAGATTTATTATCTACAAACCCTTCTTATAGTTCTCTTTATTCTTATCCTCTTTGTTATAGTGATATAGTTTCTTGTAGTAGTATTCCTTCTACTGCAAATTGTGATGCTACAAATAATGAAACAGAATTTTTTGTTTTAGATAATACAAGTCATTCTGCGGATACAAACGACCATATAGGAGTATTAGGGGCTAATAAGCTCTGCTGTAAGATAAACCTTGCGAAAGCTACTGTGGGTTTCCCTTATATGAATTGGACAAATAAAGAAGGGGTTCCATTCTCTGGAAAGTTAATCCAAATAATAAAGGACAAAACAAGAGTCTATTTATATTTGGGAGGAAGCACATTAGCAGTTGGATCAAATTTAGGTTTTGATATCTCTCAGAATAATAATAATAACATAAGGAAAGGCATAAGTGCAACAATTGGAAATTTCAATTCGGCAGAGGGGAAGTGGCTCGTAACTTCAACAGACACAGGTAAATTATCTGGAGCTTCTCCTTATGAACTTTTCTTTAACAGCACGAATGTTTCAGGAGTAAAAAGTGATATTTTAAATTTGAATATTTCTGATTTAAATTCTAAAAATATAAATTTTTGTGGAGATTATCAGGATAAATATAATTGTATAAATGATTTTCCTCCAAGTGTCGCAAATAATTCTAACCCGGATTGTGGAAAAACTTTAAACTGCTTCTGCACTTGGGATAATTCAACTTCAGATACCGGTTCTTATTGTAAAAGCGGGAGCACCCCCATAAGCACGATTTGTAATTTAAATGGACCTTTAATTCCTGGAGAAGGATGTAATAGTTCAGATTTCAGAGGCAACACTTGTGATACTTATGGTCATACTGGGGGGAGTTTAAGTTGTAATAATGATTGTACAATAAATACTACACAATGTACTGGGAATGTTGGTTCTGTTTGTGGGAATGGAGTTATAGAATCTGGAGAAACTTGTGATGGAACTAACTTTGGACCAATAACTGGTTGTTCCGATCTCAATAGTAAATATACTGGAGGAACCTTGTCTTGTGATTCTACCTGCCACTTTGATACTAATTTATGTACTGGCCCTGGAGTAACATCCGGTTCTTGTGGAAATGGAATTCTAAATACTGGAGAAAGTTGTGATAGTTCCACCAATGGGAAGACTTGCACTAATTTTGATACTTTTACTGGAGGAAAACTAACTTGTTATCCTCTCGGTCATGGAGAACCTTGTAAATTTGATACAAATTTATGTACAAAGGGAGCTGGGCCTTCTTGTGGAAATCCTGGAGACACTTGTGTTGGTAATTATCAGGTTCCTCCTGGAACAACTTGCCTAAATACAGTAGGAGATTCTTATGGAACTTTAAGCTGTGGTAGCGATTGTCAGATTGATACTTCTAAATGTAATAATGGTTATTGCTCTACAACTCAAGATATAACAACGAGTTGCGCAGGCTCAACAGATGGTCTCTATCATTACATCATGAAAAGAACATGGATCGGAGATTCTACGGCTGCGGGTGCTTCGAGTTGTATAAACGGACTTCCAAAAGAAGGACCTTGCCCTGCACAGATAAGATTATCTTTCTTTAGCTGGTATAATTGGATTGTGGCAATAATAATTTTAGGAATAATTTATTACTCGTTAGAAAAGTCAAAAAAGAAAAGAAACAAAAAGATTAAACAAAGAAAAAAGAAAAGTCAAAAATAATTCTTAAGAATTTTTATAAAGTCCCAAAAAGGAATTTACAAAAAAAAAGGAATCTATTAAGAGTGCTTTCTCTTTTGATATATAAATGATTATTTGTGAAGAATCTTTAATGAAAAATTTTAATTTTTTGTCTGTAGATTTTACTTCTTTCCCAAAGAATTTTGGGAGAACTTTAGTAGGAGAATCAAAGAGAAAAATATTAATCTTCTTATCTTTTTCTAAAAATCTTTTTAAGTTCTCTGCATTAATTCTAAAATCTCTATAACCCATAGAAATTAATAACTCTTTTTTTATCGTTTTTAAGAAGGAGGTTAAAGTTTTATTCAATTCTCTTTTTCCAGAAATCATCCTATAAATCTCTTGTCGTGGTCTTTCACTTTTTCCTTCTAAATAAACTTTTTCTATTTTTTGAAAATCCTCCGTAACGCTAAAATTAGAAATTGTGTCAAACTTTTTCTTAGTAAAATCTCGAACATCTCTCTTTATTTTTTCAATTACTTTTAAAGGTCTTACTCCAATATATCGTACCGGCTTTTCCATCCTTTTTATTGTAAATCCCTTTCGCTCTAAAGAATCTAAAACATCATAGGTTCTATTGCGGGGAACTCCAGATAATTTAGAAAGTTCTCCCACTGAAGAAATTCCTTGTTTTATTAAAGAAACCCAAACTTTTGATTCATAACTATTCAAATTAAATTCATCTTTCAATTTGGAGATTAATTCTGCCTTTATCATTTCAACTCAAAAAGAAAGGAGTTTATAAATCTTATTATTTGTTACCTTTTATAAGTAAATACAATTTAAAAAATCGTTAGGAGATAATAGATAAATAGGGAAGAAAAAATTCCCGCGGAAATAAAAGGCATTGCAGGATAAAATTTTTTAGATTTTCCAAAGAATAAAAGGAAACTTAATCCAATTGTAGCACCGGCTATTGAAAAAAGTGCTGCGACGAACCCTCCTATGAATGAAGGAAGGCCAAACGGCAAAAGAACTAAGGAGGCCCTATAAATAACCCCCATAGAAATTATAGAAAATGCAACATCCCCCCCGCCAAGCATAGCAACTTTTATTTTCAAATTTTTATTCATCTTTCCCATTTTCTTCATATCCCTTATTTTTAATTTAATTTTATTAGAGAAAGAGGGTAATAGAAAACCGGGAAAAATATTCAATTTGTTTATGTGATACTTTGCCATTTTCTGCATAAAACCTGAACGCCAAACAGCCCAAGCATCATAAATGGAAATAACTATCAGAAGGATGAGAAGAGAATAAAAATGAAGTATTTTTATAAATATAATTGCAACTCCTGGATATATTAACATTTCTGTGAAATTATGTATAAAGAAATTATTTTTATATATTTTAAAGTAGGCAAAAACAAAAGCAATAATTATTGAAATGAGCTTAAAAAAAGGAATTTTATAAAAAAAAGTATTAAAAGAAATTGCCATTGACAGAACTATAATTAAAAAAAACCAAAGTCTTAGAAAAATTCTCGAATCAAGTTTTTTAAAAAGAAATGAAAGGAAAACAAAAAAAAGAATTAAAAACATAATCATCGAAAATATCAAAGAACCTATTCCAGAAGTTGCATTCGCAGAAAGTCCATAAGGAAGAAGATTATTATTGTAATAAGAAACTACGAAGAGTCCTATAAATTGGACGAGTATAAATAGAGATAATAATAAGAATGTTACTTTTTTTTTATGTTTCATTAATTTTAATCTCCCGCGTCTTCGACGATGAATTAATTAAATATTCCAAAGAAGATTTAAAAATCTATTGATGTGTCTCCTGAGAGAAATAATTAATTACCTTAATCTTACTGAATCCATAATTCTTGGAACAGTGGTTTCTGTCTTAGTCATCTTATAAAGAGAAGAAGCCAAATCCATAGATTTAGAAATCTCTCCATGATTAATAAGTATCCTTTTAGGTCTCGGTTTTAGGTTATTGAAAAAGGAAATTAACTCTGACCTTCCAGGATGGGCTGTTAAACCAATTATACTATTTACTTCTAAATTAATCTTTAGAACTTTTTCGGTTCCTTCAGAATCAATTTTTATTTCTTTTCTTCCATCCTGAATATCTCGTCCAACCGAACCGACTCCCTGATAACAAACAAAAATTATTGAATTATTTTTATTCTCTGCATAATTTTTTAAATATTCCACAGAAGCCCCTCCAACAAGCATTCCCGAAGTCGCTAAGACAATCGAGGGTCCCCCATTCATTATCAATTTTCTTTCTTCCATAGAACCGACTCTTGAAAATATTGGTGAAAGAAAAGGATTATCTCCCCTAAAAATCCTAAACTTTAGATTACTATTTAAAAAAGAGGGATATGTTGTATGTATCGCATTTATATCCCAAATCATTCCATCAATATAGACCGGAACTTTTTCTATTCTTCCAGACTTCATAGCTTCTTCTAAAATTAACATGGTTTCTTGGGCTCTGCCCAATCCCAGTTCGGGTATTAAAACTTTTCCTCCTCGCTTTAAAGTCTTAGATATAACATCTAAAAGTTTATCATCTGATTCTTTCCTCGTTGGAAGAACATCATTTTTAGAACCATAAGTTGATTCAGTTATTATTGATTCAACTCTTGGAAAATCTGACGAAGCTTTATTCAATAATTTTGAATTTAAATATTTAAAATCTCCAGTATAAACCAAATTGTGTAAACCATTTCCTATATTCAAATGAATCATTGAACTTCCAAGACAATGTCCTGAATTATAAAACGTTAATCTAACATCGGGGGTTATATCCGTAACGCCATTGAAATTCAAAGTTATACTATGTTTCACCATCTCCTTTATGTCTTTGGAATTGAACAGAGGTGCCTTTGCTTGTTTGTAATTGACCCCAATCAAATCTAAAGCTAATAAAGCTGCTATGTCCCTCGTAGGCTCTGTCATATAAACAGGTCCTTTGTAGCCCATCTTGTAAAGATAGGGAACTAAAGCAACGTGATCTAAATGTGCGTGACTTATTATAATTGCATCAAGTTTAGAAATATCAAATTCAGGGATTTTAAAATAAGGATATTGCTCTTCTCCTTTTGCGGCAACATTTATACCGCAATCCAAAAGGACTCTTGAATTTGGAGTCTGTAACAAAATTGAACTTCTTCCAACTTGTCTTGCCCCTCCAAGAAAAGAAACTCTTACCCACTCTTCCCCTTGATCTTTATTCCAACTGGAATAAATCTTCTTTCCGACTTCATTCAAAAACTTTCTTCTAAAATCATTATTCGCGTATAAAACACTCCTTATACTTTCTGTAATTTTACTTTTTATTTCCGGAGATCTCCTTACATTTGGCACCCAAAGGGTCTTCCTTCTTAAATCTTCTAAAATAGAACCTTCTCTGCCTATAACCAATCCCGGCCGTTTTGCTTCTATTATAACAACCCCCCTTGAAGAATCAAAAAATATAGCTTCAATTCCAGCATCTTTCGGAATGAGCCCCTCTATTTCTTTTCTCGCTTTCTCCTCACTCATAAGGATAGTTTCTTCTGCTCTCAAATCTATTCTCTTTTTTAAATTATTAACAACTTTTTTTATATCAGAAATTCCATTTTTGAAAAAATTCTCATTATCTGTATAGAGAACGATATTCGCGCCCTCAAAACTTGCATCAGTTATTACACTACCTAATTGGTTAGTGACTTCTTTAAGAATGTCCATTTAAAATTAATCGTCTTCAAAAACAGGTTTAATCTTCTGTTCCAAGACTTTTTTTATTCCTTCTTTGGAAATTGTAAAAATATCTATACCATAACCTGAAGCCATATCTCTTTGCGTCGAAGATTTTATTGCTTCTTTCGCAAGCACGACTCCTTCTTTCAGAGAAAGACCTTTTTTATATTGTCTTTCTAAAAGCCCTAAAACATATGGCATTCCTGAACCAAAATTAGCATCATAACTTTCTACCTTTGAAACGCTTCCTGCAGGTTCTATTGAATATAAGGAAGGAACCCCGGTCCTATCAAAGCCTCCAATTAAAATTCCAACAATAGATGGAATTGTTGAGGGCTGTCTTATTTGTGAGAAAATTATAGAAGACGCAAGATTTGCAGATTCTTTAACTGTAGGTCTAACTCTTGAATCTAATTCTTTTAATTTTAATTCAGCGGTAACCACCTTGGAGAATCTTTGAGCATCAGAAACACTACCAGTGAAAGAGAGAAGAAGATAATCATTTACTTTCACTGTTTTTTTAAAATTCTTTGAAACGACTAAATTCCCTGCGGAGACCTGTCTATCTGAGGCCATAACAATCCCATCCTTACAAACGATTCCAAGAATTGTTGTTCCTGTATTCATTATATTCTCTTTTATAAAATCTTTTTCCATTTTCATAGAATTAATATCTAAACATGAAAATTTCTATATTTAAACTTTACTCTTTTCATTTTCTAATCTAAAATTACTTAAATTAATCTATTCTTCAATAAAAGTTACTTTTTCTTTTTTTCTAAATCGAATTATATGCTCTACAAAATCTCCTATTTTTTGTTCATGACTAACTATGATTAATTGTTCAACATTAACTGCCTGGAAAATATCTCTCAATCTGTCTAACTGCCTCTCTGAAAAACCCTCGGTAGGCTCATCCAAAATTAAAATATTTTTTGTTTTTAAAGAACTCATTAGAGAATTTAAAACTTGGGTCAAAGCCAAACGATAAGCGAACGCAACGGCAGTCCGTTCCCCCCCTGAAAGATAAGCATAATCAATTTGATAATCCTTTTGTTCAATCATTGGAGAGAACTCAGAATCTATTGAAGCTTCAAAATAATCCGAAACTAAAAGAGAAAACCAATCAGAAAATAAGTTTGAGAAATCCCATCTTATCTTGACCATAACATTCCTTTCTATTGAAATAATCAAAGGAATAAAACTATCTGTGAGCCAATTTTCTATTTTTATGAGATTATCAACCTGTTCCTTTATATCCTCTGATTTAGCAATCTTAATCTCCAATTCTTTTATCCGTCCGAAGAAAAACTCCAACTCTTTCTTGATCCCTACGACTTCCATTTCCATTTTTCTTTCTATCTGTGAAGTTATTTCTAATTCCTGTTTCTTAATTTCGAAAATAGAATCAAATCCCCTCAATTTAAAAATTTCTTTTTCTAAGCCTTCAAGATGATCCTTTAATAAATTAAGATTTTTTTCCAAGGAGTTATTCTCTGACTCTAAAAGTTCTAACCTCTTTTTTTTCTCATCAATCCTTCCAAATTCGATTTCCAAAATTTTCAAATTGTTTAATTTAACTGAATAACTCTCAAGTTCCTCGTTGAGAGAAATAATTTTATTAGATAATTCTTTTTTCTCTCCTAAAAATAGGGTAATTAATTTATTATTTTCCGTCCGCTCATTGTAAGCCTTGTTCAAAATATTTGCCCTATAAACCGCATCTACATCTTGCAAACAAGTCGGGCAATTTTGTAAATTGGACATATTCTTCGTTAATCTCTCCGAATCCTCATTTTTCATTTCAAGAGAATTTATATTTGAATTTAGTTCGGATAAGCGTATATTAGTCTCCTCTTTTTTCTTTTTCAAAGAAAAAATCTCTTTTTCTATTTCTGGAATTTTTAATAACACAGAACTCTCTTCTTCTTTTTCCTTTACATCTGAATCTAATTTTAAAATTGTTTTTTTATTACTTGAGAAAAGATCCAATTTATTAGAAGCAATTATTTTTATTTTCTCTATCTCTTGATTTGTTGAGATTTTTTCTTTTATCTTCTCTTCAAGAATCTCCTTTTCCTCTTTTATTTTTTGTAGTTCAATTTTCTTCAAAGACAATTCTCTTTTTTTAGATTCATAAAGAACCTCCTTGAGAACAGCCTCTTTTTGCTTGACTCCTAAATCTCTCTTGTCTTCTTCGAGTCCAATTAATTCTCCTTGTTTCAATCGTTTCTCTTCCCTCAATTTCGCCAAAAGTAAATGAGAATTCTCTATGATTTGTTTATATTTATCTATCCCAAAAATACTTCTTAAAGTATTCATCCTAAATAAGGGGTCTTGTAAAATTATTTGTTTCATCTCCTCCTGAGGAGTATAAATTGTGAATTTGTATAGGAGGTTTTGTCTTTTTAAAAATTCTGTTGGATATCCAAAAAGTTGGAGAACCTTCATTTTTAGTTCTGTAACAGAAAGCTCCTGCTCTAAACCATTAATACTTATAAGACAAGACCCTTGAGAAATTTTTTTCTTTCTTAAAAGTTCTCTTGTTATTATTATTTCTTTATCTTCTATTGAAAAAGTTAAACAAACTTTTCCTTCTTCTTCTCCTTCTCTCAATAAAGAACTTCCTCGTTGCCCGGGTTGTAAACCGAAAAAAGCAAACTCAATTGCAAGAAGAACTGAGGTCTTTCCCGAACCGACATCCCCTGAAAGTAAAGTTAAACCTTTTTTGAAATAGACTTCGCTATGTTTGTAACTTCTTATATTATCTAAGACTATTTTTTTTAAAATCATGTTTAGTAAAAATAAAAAGAGTATATAAAAATATACTCCATTTAGAAATTATTAAAATTTTAAAACTTTTTTTGAATCCTCAAAAATACGATTAAGAAAAACTTCTCCTTTTTCCCCTTCTTGTTTTTCTATGGAAAGGACGTTCATCAAAAGAGGTATAAGTTTATTAAAATTGTTAGAATTTTTTGTAGAGAATTTTCTTATTGAATCTTTCTCGACATTTTTGGAATCAGATAAGGAATATTCTAATTCTACTTCTTTACTTTTCAGTTCATGAGTATTTTTTAAGAAAAAATATGCTCCTTCTTTTCTCAAAAAATCTTCGATTTTAGGAAATCCAAGGTCAGATATTTTTCCGGTTTCTAATTCTCCTTTAATTCTTAATAAGACAATTTTATCCCGGACATTCAAGGAACTTAATTTATTCAAAATTTCTTCTTTTCCTTTTAAGGAATCTTTAATCTCAATAGTTAAAGATAAAATCTCTTTCAACTTCAAATCTATTTTTTGAAGTTGAATTGAAGAATTCGTATCAACAATATAAAAACCTCCTCCTTTTAAATCTTCTAATTCTTTGAAGCTCTCTGGAAAAATAGGCCCGGGGTAAACAAAATTTTTGTAAACAAAATCTATATGTAAATGTCCAAAGGCATAATAATCGACTTGAGGCAACAATTCCGCCTCTATCGAATCAATCGGGAGAGTTCCTTTCGCTTGTTCTAAGGTCGTGTGTAACATTAAAATTCTAAAAAGCCCAGGAGAGTCATTCAATTTTATTTTTCTTAAATCAGGTATCTCTAAGCCTGCTTTCTTCCCAGGATATCCATATATCGCAACCCCTTCATAAATAATTGGACTTAAAATAAGGGCTCCTTCTTTTTCTTCGATTTTTGTCACATTTTCACAAAAGCCCGCTTTTTCGAGCACCTCTAAAAATGTTTTTCCTGAGGCAGAATAATCATGAGAACCTGCAATTATAAAACAAGGTATTTTTGCTTCCTTTAATCTCCGGAATTCTGCGAAAGTATCTTTTAAAATTTCTATTGGTGGAAACGCAGAATCAAAAAGGTCTCCTGCAAATAAAATAAAATCTACTTTTGAAGTTAAACATAAATTAATCGCTTCATGAAAATAAGCCACATTCAAATCCTGCATTGGTTTCTGTTTCCAGCCTCCCAAATGAACATCAGCTATATGTGCAAATTTTACCATTATCTAAAAAAATTATAGAAGTATATAAACATACTTAAAAAAAATAAAAAAGGGGATTTTAAAACCCCCAAAAAACCTAATTGAACTTATTCTTCTTTAGTAATATTGAAATTAATCGCTTCAGTAGAATTCAATTTCCCAAGATGAACTTTGTATCCATCAATAACCTCTGTAGAATCTTCATTCATAATCTTCTCAAAAGTCTCATTCCCTTTATGAATTTCTAAAACCACTTTTTTCCCAATATTCCAAAATAAGAACTTTCTATTCTTTATCGCTTTTGGAGTTATGTAGAAAGAAACATTAGACTGATTATTTTGAGAACTCTCATTTGAACCAATAAAAGTCGACTGATTTAGACCCGAAGTGAAATTCCCTCTAAAAAATCTTCTTCCATCTTTACCTTTTATGGTTCTTAAAAGAATTTTTCTTCCCATTTTCTTAGAAAAAACAGTCAAACTAGAAATCTGAACTGATTCACCACCCCTATAAAGAGAACCTCTCAAAAGTCTAAAGGAATTAAAATTGCTTAAAGTTCCTTCGAACGAGAGAATTGGAGAACCAGTAAAATTTGTTCCTGGATAATCATTTCCTCCAGAGAATCCTTTTTTTAAAGTATTGAATTCTAAAAAATTTGTATTCCTATCTAAAGTTCCTTTTATTTTATAAGTAGTAGTCACGTCTTCTCTAACAATTCCTAAAGTTCCAATAAAATTTTTCACAGTTCTATTAAGAGCACTTCCTTGGACAGAGGCTAAGTTTAATCTTATAAGATTTCCTTCGTCGCCACTTGTTACAAAACCTTCTCCCCTAAAGAAATCTCCAAATAGAAATAGAAATCTCTTTCTAGTTTTCTCGAAGGGCTTAGATAATCTCCCTCTTTCAAATCCTTTTTCGATTTGACCATCTTCTCTTGCCTTATAGGAATTATTCAACCCTTTTTTCAATCTGGAAATAACTAATTCTGATTTTTGTCTTTCTATCTCTCGTTCTCTCTCCACTATTCTTTTCTCAGAATTGTTTTTAAGAACAGACCCATTCAAAAAAGTTTTATTAGAATTTTGTGAAAGTGTCAAATTATTTGTTGAAACATTTAGGGTATGAAGTCCAATTCCACTATCTGTAGAACCTTGATTCCCATCTGCAAAAACGCCTAAGCTAAGACTTAAGACAGACAAAACCAAAATACCAAAAGTTAAAAATATTACTCCTTCCAAAGCTTTTTTATTTTCTTTTTTATTCATTTGTATAACCTCCCGAAATTTAATTGACAATCCTAAATGAAAACGATATTTAAACTTTCTGTTTTAAAAAAATTATCTAATTTTTAAAAAAATATCTTTAAGTTCCCAGATAAATAATTTTTCAAAAAATAATTCTTTAGAAATAAGAAGTCTTTTTTTATAATCTAAAAAGTTTATTTTTTTAGTTAAAGAACTCGTTAATAAAAATATCCTTCCATTTTTCCTAAGATGTTTTTTTGAGTGTTTTAAAAATTTATTTATTATTTCATTTCCATTTCTCCCCCCATAAATTGCTTTATCTTCAATATTTTTATCTTTAGGTAAATAAGGGGGATTAAAAATTATAACATCATACTTATCTTTTATTTTTTTATATAAATCTGATTCAATCGAATTAAATCCTAATTTTATACAAGTCTCGACCGCAAAATTAGAAATATCTGAAGAAAAAATATTTTCTTTTTTTACACCTGATTGTAAGGCAGATTCTAATTGAATCCCGCTACCGCAACCAACCTCTAAGAATTTCAAAGAAGAATTTTCTTTTAAAAGTAAGGGAATTTCTTTTTTTAAAACCCCTAATAATAAAAAAGAATCTTCTCCGGGAGAATATACTTCAAACATAATTAATGAAAGGAACTATTTATGAAATTAAGTATACTATCTCTAAAAAAGAAAGCACCTAATAAGACCGAGAATAATAGAAGGAGTACAACAACTAAAATTACAACAACAAAATTATTTTTTTTATTTCCTTTTTGTGAAGGATATTGAGAAACTGGTCGAGGATTTATTTTTTGAGAAGGATTAACCCCTGAACGAACTCTCCTTCCTTGATTTATAATTTTGTTTTGATTAATCTGAAGAGATGGTCCAATTTTTTTTACATCAATTGGAACTAATTCAGTTGTCCTTAAAAGTTCTGACGCAGCCCGCTCTATTTCTAAACGATTGTAACCGGCGTTATAAAAAGACATCATCGCTTCCTTTATCGGTTCCCCTTTTCTCACCGCCCATTCAAGCCCTCCTTTTATCTCTCCTATTGCCATTATAATTTTATAACTTTCCCATTGGAAGATAAGAAAACATTCTCATTAAATTTGTAACCCAATTCGGTTGATAATTCTACCATTGGAGTCTCTTGTCTTAAAGAACCGTGTGCAGGAATTATATTTTGAGGTTTTAACATTTCTAAGAAATCTCTTAAATCTTCTCCTCCTCCGTGGCCTGAAACATGAACATCTGATTGAACTCTAACTCCTGCCCTTTTCAATTGGCTGTCCATTCTATCCCTTGCATTAATATTAATTGGAACTGGAATAACACTTGAAGAGAAAATAACATTATCATTTCTTCTAAATTCAAAGGGAGTCTTTCCCTTGACAAGTCTGTCTAAAATAGAACCTTTTTCCCCCTGATGCCCGGTGCAAACAACTAAATATTTTCCCCTCTCTTTATTGACTTTTCTTAAAATAGAATCTATCTGTTTCTTATATTTTATTAGAATTATATCTTTAGAAAATGGACACAGATTCAATTTCATTGAGACAGAAACATATTTGTTCAAACTCCTTCCTAAAAAGATTATTTTCCTTCCCGTCTTTTTTCCAAAATCAACTATACTTTTTAATCGAGCAATATGAGATGAGAATGTTGTTATAAATAGGGCAGAATCGTTGTCTGATGCATTTGAAATGGCCTCTTCTAAAAGTTGTCTCGCAATCCTCTCCGAAGGAGTTCTTTTTTCTAAACCAGAATATAAAGAATCAACTACTAAACACTTAACTTTTTTCTTGGATAATTCTTTTATCCTTTTATAATTTGGAGGAGGGCCTAAAACTGGATGATTATCAAATTTAAAATCAAGAGCATAAACGAAAAAGCCCTCTTTAGAATCCCAAACTATAAAGACAGGCTGCAAAGTTGAATGAGTGGTATGTAAAAATTCTAATTCTAAATTTCCACTCTTTCCTTTAACTGAAAAATGAGAGTTTGGATTTAAAACTCTCCTTTTATTTCTTATCCTTATTCCTTGATCTTTTGTCAGAGAATCAAAAACCCCCATAGTGAATGGTGTTCCAATTAATTCTGCCTTAGGATATCTATCGGCCAAATAAGGTAGTGCTCCAACATGGTCCAGATGCGCGTGGCCAATTATTATCGCACGAACCTTGTCCGTCCAACCTAATCGGTCTAATACTAAATCATCTGGAATAGCTTTCATATTACGAAGTAACTTAACAGGATAGTTAGAAGACTCTTCTGTTTCTTGTAATTCTATTAAGGGTGGAAGATAAATTCCAGCATCGAAAATTATGACGTCCTCTCCGACTTTTACTGCAGTCATATTCTTCCCTACTTCTTCAAATCCTCCAACTGTACAAATTTCCATTTTACCTTTTCATAGAATATTATTTAAATACCTTTTGTTAATTTTTTTTAACTCATTTATTAATAACTTTCCTGAAATGAAATCACTTAAACCAAGTACAAAAGAAAATAAAAGATATCTTCTTATCGAAGGAGATAATTTAAGAGAAGAAATAAAAAAGGCAATGTTAGATTTTATTGGTATCTTAGGTTATTCTAAATCCGGTTTGAGTTTTATCTTTCCAAAGAAAAAATCAATCGTCCTCTGTATAAATAGAGAAATGATTAATTATGTTCGAGCTTCTTTTGCAGTTTGGCCTAAAGAAATAAAAGTTAAAAATGTTTGTGGAACTTTAAAGGGGTTGACAGAGAAAACTAAACTCAAAAAGAAATAATCTTTTAAGAAATATCTTCTTAATATTCTTCGGATAAAATTTCAAAATAATTAGAAGGATGACCACAAGAAGGGCACGCTTTCGGCGGTTCGTTTCCTTCATAGACGTATCCACAAACTCTACAAATCCAATAAACTTTGTTCTCTTTTTTGAAAAGAGAATTGTTTTCCAATTCTTTGAGTAATTTTATATATCTCTCCTCATGATGAGCTTCAACCGAACCTATCGCTCTTAACCTCTGCGCTATCTCTGAAAGACCTTCTTTTTCTGCAACATCTGCAAAACCAGGATACATTTCAGAGTTCTCAAAGTGCTCTCCTTTTATAGCTGACTTTAAATTTTCTATTGTACTACCCATTGTTGTCACCGCGGAAGCTTCCACTATAATATCTTCTGAGTTCTCTTTTAATTGATTAATTAAACGTAATAACCATTTCGCATGCTCCCGCTCATTGTCTGCAGTTTTTAAAAAAATATCAGAAAGTTGTTCAAGACCTTCTTTCTTTGCTATCTTCGCATAAAAAGTATAACGATTCCTTGCCTGACTTTCTCCAATAAACGCCTTCGTCAAATTATTTATTGTTTCCATTTTTTATTTAAATAATTCTTTTATTTAAAACTTTGTGACTACTTTTTGGTTTTTATAGAATTAATTCTTTAAGCAAAATATAATTTTTAAAACTAGATAATAAATAAGCAAATTTTACCGAAACTCTTAAAAAGAAGTTCGGTTATTCTGGTTTATGGACATCGGAAGCGAAGTAAAACATCAGACAATGGGCTACGATAGAACTGCAACTATGTTTTCTCCAGATGGTCGGTTGTTACAAGTTGAATATGCGGAGAAAGCGGTTCGATCTGGAAGTTCCAGTGTCGGTATGATTTGTGAGGATGGAGTATTTATATTATCAGATAGAAGAATAGAGGACAAATTGATAATTCCTTCTTCTGCAAATAAAATTCATGAGATTGATTCTCATTTAATCTCAAGTATGGCTGGAGTTAGTTCAGATGCGAGAGTTCTTGTGGCACGTGTAAGGATTTTATCTCAACAGCACCGGATAACTTATGATTCTCCTATAGAACCAGAATTAGTTACAAAAGAAATTTCTACGATGAAGCAAAAATTTACACAATATGGGGGGGCAAGACCTTTCGGGGTTTATACTATGCTCGGAGGAATAAATTTAACAAATGGAAAACCAGAATTATTTGTAATTAATGTTACTGGGAATTATTATTCTTATTATGCTGCGGCAATAGGGAAGGATGATGATAAGATAAAGGAAAAATTAAGAGAAAAATACGAAGAGAACCTTACTATAAAAAAAGGTGTAAAAATCGCTCTAAACATTTTCAAAGAAATTCAAGGAAATAAATTTGATTCAAAGAAATTTGAACTGAATTATATTAATCTCGAAGATAAAAAAATTGTAAAAAAAAGTGGAGAAGAGATAAAAAATTTCTAAATGAAAACAACAGTTAGAATTAAAAGAAATGGAAAGCCTTTTGAGATTCTTGTGGATTTAGATTCTGCCTTGGATTTAAAAAAGGGAAAAATTAATTCTATAGAAATTGAAGGAGACAGAATTTTTAAAAATGCTAAGAAAGGGGAAGTTTCTGATCAAGCTTCACTTATAGAGGCTTTTAAAACCTCAAATCCTGAAGAGATTGCAATTATAATAATAAAGAAAGGAGAAATTCTCACGAATCAGGAATATAGAGATGAAAAAAAGGATCAAAAATTAAAGCAAGTCATAGAACTAATTTCTACAAATGCTATTGACCCAAAAACAGGAAACCCGTTGACAAATGAAAGAATAAAAAGTGTTTTGAAAGAGGCAAGAATAAATATAAAAGATGGTCCGGTCGAAGACCAATTAAAAGATATAGTCTCAAAGATAAGTGCAATCCTTCCAATAAAGATAAAGTCTCAGAAAATAAAAGTCAACATTCCAGTAATGTATACCGGACAAGCTTATGGTCTGATTAAGAGATACATAGAGAAAGAAAACTGGCTTAGCGATGGGACTTTAGAAACATTACTCGAAATCCCTTCGGGAATCCTTTTAGATTTTTACGACAAACTTAATTCTGTAACTCATGGAAGTGCAATGACTGAAGAAATTTTGGAAGAATAATTTTTTAGATAATTAAACCAACACCGTCCGAATAATCTTAAACTAAAAAATAGTTTATATCTTGAAAAAAGATTAACTATGAAAATTAAACGGCCACTCAAACAATCTCTAAGTTCGCGTGAATATTTTCACCATTCCGGATAATTATTCATCTTTAAAATATTAAAAATCTTTTTCTTTCCTATGTTATATGCACCCTTCATTTATTTTTAAACTTTCGTGAACCATGTTGCCAATCTCTTTTTATTTAAAATATCAATAATAGAATCTCCAGCTTTCCCGATAACAAAAATAGAACCACTTTCAACAGTGCGCTTAGCAGCATTTAATTTAGTTTCCAATCCTCCACTGCCAAGAGAATCTGTTGGAAAACCATCATAATTAGAAACCTCAAACTTATCCGAATTTAGAATCTTCTTACCTCCGGAAATTAGCACGCCAATATTTGTCAGCACCAATAAAATATCAAAGCCAAATTTCTCTAAAATCTCAACCGCCAATCCATCGTTGTCCCCAAAAGTCAATTCATCCGTCGTCGTTACGTCATTTTCATTAACTATCGGAACTACTTTGTGTCCTAAATTTTTATAAGCCGATTTAATGTTCTGCAATTTATCTGAATTCAAATCCTCCTTATTTAATAAAAATTGTGCGATGTTCAAACCAAATTTGCCAAAAACATTGGAATATTCATTCATAAGTTTAATTTGTCCTACCGATGCCCGAGCCTGCTTAAGCCCCATATTTCCATTTTCTTTGATAGTATCAACACCACACCCGACGGCACCGCTGCTTACAATAATAATTTTATTGTTATTTTTTAAAAGTTCAGAGATGTCTCTGGCTAACTTCAGAATCACATTATGTCGAATTTTACATAAAGTATAATCAAAAACAACCTTTGTCCCAAGTTTAATTATAACTTTTTTATTATTCAAAAAAATCAAATCGTTATTCGCCATCATAATTCCACCAAAGAAAAGAACTATATAAATTTTATCAGAACGCTTAAAATACTCAATTACATATTATAAACATACAAAGAATCAAAAAAAATTATCACGAACTCTAGGTATTGCTCTAGGAGAAAGGCGGAAGAATTGATTATATTCAGGAAAGTAGATTGTAAAGAGTAAACTCTTTAATCTTTGTTAAATAATTAGTGATAAATTATAAGAAAACGATTTCTTTTTAGAAGACTCTTGAAAAAAATGAAGTTTTATCAAATGGAAATTGTAAGAATTTTTTAAACAGCCACTACTTATTAAACAAAGCCGGTTAAACCGTAAGGTTTAAAAGTGAAATAAAAAATGTTATATTGTTTATAAAAAATAAGAAATAGTTAATAAGATTTGAGATTATTATATTTCTAACAAAAAGAATGAATAAAAAATTTGTAATACCTGGTGAAGTAATTGTCGAAGAAGAGAGTTACCTTCCTGGAATTTGGAGTATGAAAGAGAGAGAAGGAATAGTTTCTACAAGATACGGACTCTCAAAAGAATCTGATAAATTAGTTAGTGTAATTCCACTTTCTGGAGCTTATTTGCCTCAGAGAGGAAATCTTGTAATAGGAATTGTTGAAGAATTAACAAGAAGAGGTTGGGTGGTGGATATTGGTTCTCCTCAAAGAGCTTTTTTAAACTTATCAGAGTTCCCAAAATATGTTCAAAAGGATCAAATTAAAGAGGCCTTAGATATTGATGATGTTATTGTTGCAAAAATTTGGAGTATTGATGAGTCTGGAATAGATTTAAGTATGAAATCAAGAGGTTTAACAAAAGTAACGAAAGGTATTTTATTTAAAATTGGAACAAGTAAGATTCCGAGGATAATTGGAAAAGAGGGAGGAACTATAAAATCCTTAAGAGAAGAGACTGGATGTAATATACAAATTGGACAAAACGGAGTTGTTTGGATTGAGGGGGAAAATATTGAAAGAGAACTCTTTGCTAAAAAAGCAATTAGATTTATAGAGAAAAATGTGTCCTCAGAAAATTTAACAGATAAATTAAAACAATTTTTAGAAAAAAATGGAAAATAATTTTAAAAGACATGATGGAAGGGGAGTTAAAGAACTTCGTCCTATAAAGGCGAAGGTTGGAGTTGTTCCCAACGCTGATGGAAGTGCTATGTTCTCTTTTGGAGATACTATTGCGATTGTAGCAGTTTATGGTCCTAAAGAAATGCAACCAAAACATAAACAAGATCCAAGGAAAGGAACTCTAAAATGTGATTATAGTATGATGAGTTTTTCGGTTCACGATAGGATAAGGCCCGGAAGAAATAGAAGGTCAACAGAAGTTAGTAAAATAACTGAATGGGCTTTGGAACCAGTTCTTATGCTCAAAGGATTTCCAAATCAGATTATTGAAGTTTATATAAATATTTTACAAGCAGATGCTTCGACAAGATGCGCAGGAATAAATGCGGCATCAATGGCACTTGCACAAGCAGGAATTCCTATGACTGGATTAATTACTAGTGTTTCGATAGGAAAATTAGACAGACAATTGGTTGCTGATTTAGATAAAACAGAAGAAGATTTTGAAGAAGGAGAAGGTGCCACAGATATTCCAATTAGTATGACTCAAGAAGGGGATATAACTCATATGCAAATAGACGGAAAAATAAGAGGAGAAGAATTAAAAGAAGCCATACTATTGGCAAAGGAAAAGGGTAAGGAAATATATCAGATTCAAAAAAGAGCTATAGAGGAGAGTTTCAATGATAAATAAAACAGATAAAATAAC
>CAYWQG010000002.1:0-23813 GCA_964460635.1 Candidatus Woesearchaeota archaeon
TTTTAGAGGACAAATCTTAGAAGATTTTAAAAAACGAGAGAGTTATTTTTTTAGAGGACAAATCTTAGAAGATTTTAAAAAATGGGATGATTATTTTTTTAGGGTGCAAACCTTTTTAAACTTTTTAAATTTTTAAGGAAGATGAAACAAAGATTTTTCAGAAAGATTTTAAAAAATGGGATGATTATTTTTTTAGAGAAAAGAAATTTGCCGATTGTTTCTTTGGCTTATGTCGTTAGAAACGGTTCTATAAATGAAACTCTCGAGGAGAAAGGAATTTCTCATTATATGGAGCATATGCTTTACAAAGGAACTCCGACGAGAAATTCGAGACAGATAGCAAAAGAGATTGAAGGAACCGGAGGAATTCTAAATGGATTTACAAGTGAAGAAGTGACTGCTTTTTGGTGTAAAATACCAAATAAAAATCTTTCAATTGGGTTAGAAGTCCTTGGAGATTTAATGAAAAACCCCCTTTTTGAAAAAAAGGAATTAGAAAAAGAGAGGCAAGTAATATTTGAAGAGATAAAAATGTATCACGATACGCCTGCCCTTTATGTTCAGGATAGAATACAAAATTTATTGTATGACGGAACAATGGGAAAAGATATCATTGGTTCTTATGAAACTATGAATTCTATAACTCGAGAGAAGATTGTAAAAAAATTCAAAGAGATTTACACTCCTAATAATTTAATTTTGGCGGTTGTCGGTGATGTTGATTTCGAAGGATTAGTCAAGTTCGTAGAGAAAAATTTCGGAACAGAGAGAGCAGAAGTACCGAAGATTTCATTTGGAACGAAAAACGATTCTGTAATTGAAGAAAGAGAAGGAATCTCTCAAGCGAATTTAGTCTTCGCGCATCACACTCCTTTAGCGACGGACGACAAAAGTTATGCTGCGATAATCCTAAACGAATTAATGGTTGGAGGAATGTCCTCGAGATTGTTTAGTGAAATAAGGGAGAAAAGAAATTTAGCTTACGCCGTTCGTGGAGGGTCAAATATTAATGAAAGGTTCTCTTATAATTTTGTTTCTATTGGAACTAAGAAAGAAAATGTTGAGATTGTAAAGAAAATAATACTTGAGGAATACAAAAAAGTTTCGGAAAGTTTGGAAGAAAAAGAGTTTTCAGATATTAAGAAACAACTAATTGGAAATTATCTTTTATCAATGGAAGATTCTCAAGAACAGCTCATTAATTTAATAATTTCTGAATATTTGGGAAATGCTGAAAACTTTTATAATTTTGAAGAGAAAATAAATAAAGTAACTTTAGAAGAAGTTAAAGAACTCGCGGACATAAAGAATTATAGTTTCTTTGCCTTAGTTCCTAAGTGATTTTTTTCCCTTGGATTGAGTTTGTAATAAACATTTATTCCACTAATTAATGTTACGGAGAGATTTAGAATTATGAAAACTAAATCAGAAATAAGAAAGGCATAAATTGTTAAAATTAAACTCGCAAGGACATAGATTGAAATAAAAGTTAAACCTTCATTCGTTTTTCCCGCCTTAATGGTTCTTATTGCTTTTGGTATCCACGAAAAGATTAAAAGAAAATCTCCTACGAATCCGAGTAAACTTATTGAAGTAATCATTTTATTTTTAAATAAAAATAATTTAAATAGATTTCCATTATTCTAAAATGGGAAATCTTTAAAAATTTTGAGGAGAAAACTCTCCTCAAAAGATTGAGAAAAAATAAAAAATTTGTATATGAAAAAAATTTTTCATACTAATTCTAAAATTATTTAGAATTTGGAACTAACTTCAAAATACCAATCACTAAGAAGCCAATTGCAATTACCCAAGTTCCGAAAAGGCCAAGTGCGACATTAAGAAGCGGAAGAACCATAAAAATACCAATAAGGACAAAAATCCACGCGTTTATCGTATTTGTTGTGTTCATTTTTCTATTTAGCAAAACCTCCTTTTAAAATAGAGATGAAAAGTATTTAAATAATGTTCCATTTTTTAGAAAATGATAATTATAAGAACGCCGGGTATCAATGGTCTCGGAAAAACGAAAGGATGCGAAGAAGCCGGGAAGAGAATACTTAAAACTCTTGAAGAGATTTATACAAATGAAGCAGGTAAAGAGATAAACATAAAGAATTTAGAATTGGAAGAAATACATTTAAACAATTCTAATGTAGAAGAATCGAATAATTTAATTTACGAAAATTCTTTGGAGAGTTTTCACGAACAAGATAAAACGATTTTTTTAGGAGGAGACCATTCTATAAGTTTCTCGACGGTGTCTGCTTTTTTAGATTGGTCTAATTCAGAAAGAAAAAATCCCTGCTTAATTGTTTTTGATGCTCACCCAGATTGTATGATTCCGATTAAAGAACCGACACACGAAGAATGGTTGAGGGGAATTGTTGAAAAAGGATTTCCACCAGAAAATATTTTGTTGGTTGGAATTCGGAACTCGGATAAACAAGAATTAGAATTTCTAAAAAATAAGAAAATAAAAAGAATGTCTATGAATCAACTCTTAGAAGATTTAAGAGATAGCTGTGATACAATAATGGAATTCTCACATAACAAAGAACTTTATTTGTCTTTAGACATAGATGTTTTGGATCCTGTTTTTGCTCCGGCAACGGGCTATGCCGAGCCCGGAGGTTTGACTTCGAGGCAATTGCTTTACTTGGTCGGGCGGTTGAATAAATTAAAAAATCTAAAAGGAATAGATTTAGTAGAAATTAATCCAATCAAAGACAAAGAAAACTTGACTGTTAAAACCGGGGCTAAAATTTTAGCAGAATTTCTTTAAGATGAAGGTGGTTAATGTGAAAAAGGTTTATGATATCTTTTCTAAGGGCAGACGTTCTCCTAAAAAAATGAAAGAAAGAAAATTAATTGTAGATTATAGGGAGAAAAATTCTCTTGTTCCTTCCGAACTTTTAAATTTGGGATTTGTTTTAGAATTTAAGGAATTGAAAGTTGCGGATTATATTGTTAAAGACGTCGCAATAGAGAGAAAGACCGTCGATGATTTCATCTCTTCTATGATTAATAAAAGATTGTTTCGCCAATTGGAAGAATTACAAACTTATGAAAAAAGAATTTTGATTATTGAAGGAGTTGAAGAGAAAGAACTTTATTCCGAAAATTCAGGAGTTAATCAAAAAGCGATTAAAGGATTTTTGCTTTCAATACTTTTGAATTATAAGGTTCCTATAATTTTTAGTAAGGATGCTGAAGATACGGCAAGTTTTATTGAAATTTTAGAGAAGAAAGAAAAAAAAGATTTTTCATGGAGGGCTAAGAAAAAAATCTTTACTAAAAAAGAACAGATGGAATTTATACTTGAAGGATTTCCGAATATAGGCGTCAAGAAAGCGAAATTACTTTTAGAAAAAAAAGGCTCTCTCCAGAATATTTTTGAGTCCTCTGAAGAAGATTTAAAAAAGATTTTAGGTGTGCGGGCAGAACCTTTTAAGAGACTTGTCGAAGGAAAATATGAGTAAATTAAATTAATCTTTTCTGAGTCAAACTTTCAGAATTAATCGTTTTCATTATTTCATTAATTTTCTTTTCTTTTCTTTGACTCAAATAAAAATAAGCTTCGTCCTGGGTTCCTTTTGTTATAAAAATAATTATTTCTCCTTTCATTACTCTTGCAGTTCGTCCTGCTCTTTGTATGCTTCTTATTGCGGAAGGAATTGGTTCGTAAAAAATTACTGCTTCAACTTCAGGGATATCTAAACCTTCCTCTCCAACAGAAGTTGAACAAAGAACATTTACTTCCCCTTCGGAGAATTCTTGGAGAATCTTTTTCTGTTCTTTCTGATTCAAACCAATCCCATCTATTTTCGTTTGTCCGACGAAGATTTTAGAACGTATTCCTTTAAATTTGTTCAATTCTTCAGAGAGTAATCTTACAGTGTCTCTGAATTGACTAAAAATAATTATTCTTTTATTTTTTTCAGAAATTACTTTTCTTTTTATTAATTCGATTACCTCTTTGATTTTTGGATGTTCGATTTTTTTTGAGAGTAGTTCATTTGATTTTATGAAGGCAAGATTGAAGGAAGGATTAGAAACGAGTTTTATAACCCCCTTACTTTGTTTTTTTTTCGCTTGTTCATAAAGTCTTTTAAAATATTCATTAAATCCAAAAATTGTTTGTGTTTCCAAGAGTTCGATTCCATGATGGAGTTTTATTGCCTGTGCACAGATGCTAACTCCCACGAGATAATTATAGTTTTTTTTACTTATTGAAAATCTTTTTGAAAGTTCTCCCTGCAATTTTATTAAATTTCCCTTTGTTGCAGGTCTGAATAAAAGCTTTTTTCTTTTCAAATCAGAAATATATTTTTCGAAAATCTCTCTTAAAAGCCCCCTTATCTCCTCCATCTCTGAAGGCAATTTCACGAAAATTTTTTGAAGTTCTCTTTTTTGTAAATAGGGGGCAACATCTTCGCTATCTCTTGTCCGTGATTCGATTTTTTTTATAAAAAGATTTTTACAGATTTCCTTTATTTTTTCCGAGGTGTTTCCTGGAGAAGCTGTTGCTCCAAAGATTCTTTGATGCTTGGCTTGTTTGGAATATTTTTCTGCAATGTAATTATAACTATAATTTTTAGCACATCTATGAGCTTCATCTTCTATTAAAAGTGAAACTTCATTTAGATTATAAAATCCTTTTTTCAAATCATTTGAAATACATTGAGGAGTTGAAAAAATTATATCTGAATCTTCCCATAATTTTTTTCTCTTTTCAGCATCGACCGCCCCGGTGAATAATTCTAAAGTCGCGAAAATCGGAGGAAGATGTTTTTTGAAGTATTCTAAATGTTGTTCTATAAGGGGTTTTGTCGGAGCCAAGAAAAGGACTTTTTCCATAGGGAATTTTTCAATGCGATTTATGGTGAGCATTAGAGCAATAAGTGTTTTTCCCAAACCCGTTGGTAAAACGACTAAACAATTTTCTTTTGAGCAGGTTTCAAAGATTTTTTTTTGATAGTCTCTTGGACTAATATTTTCTAAGAATTTCATTTTGAAAATTCAGAGAACATAGAAAAGACCTCCGAGGGTAATCAAAATTAAGAATGCCCAGAGGATTTTGTTTCCGAAGAGGATTTTGTTTCCGTCTAAGTTTGATACTGGTAAAAGATTGAAAGCTACAAAGAGAAAATTAAGTTTTGTAAATTCCATAACCGCTGGGAGATTTATTAGATATCCGAGTATTCCTGCGACGAAGTTTGCGAGGAGTGCGAGTCCTGCAATTATTGCGATGTGAGATTCTGTGATTTCGGAGAATCCTTTTATTCCGTATCGTTTTGCGGAACGATAAGAAAGAGCTTTTACCTCGAAACTAAAATTAGCCAGCCAGGACCAATAACCTGCTGAGAGGATTCCGACGAAAAATGGGAAGAAGAATCCTGCTTTGAAGCCGGATTTTTTTGTCTGTACATTATAGAATATTTTTTTTATGTTCCATATTTTTGTTTTGACATCTATTCCCAAATAAAATCCAATTATTTTTTTTGTTACAATATTTATAAAAAGAAAAAGGAAAACAGAGAGGGCTATGAAAGGTATTGCAGATGTTTCCTTTCGGAGACTTAAAGTAAAAACTAAAACAAATCCAATTAATAATAAACTGAAACTTTCATTTTTATCTATCATACTTTTTGAAGGTTTTCTTTTTTTATAAATTTTTCTTAATTTCCTTTTAGGGAAGAACTTCAGAATTGAGGGTTGAATGTTGTTTATCCATTCTCATTGAGATTTTTTATATTTGTTCCATTCATTTATTGTAGATTATATTGTACTATTTATGTTATGTTATTGCTGGGTATAATGCACTATTTAAACCTTCTTATTGTACATTATAATGAGTAAATTTAAATAGTATTCGGTGTAGTATAATGTATGGATGAGCAAAAATTAATCGGAGCATTGGCGAGTATTAATGGCTGGTGGAATGGTGCAGAAGTTTCAAGTAGGATAAAAAAAGTAAATACAAGGAGAAAGATATTTTTTGATTTATTTGAGAATTGTCTTAAGGATGAAAAAAATATCACTTGTATAAGTGGGCCAAGACAAGTTGGAAAGACGACTTTAATGGGCCAATTGATTGAAGCACAAATTAAAGAAAGGAGGGTAGAACCTGAAAGGATTATTTATATTCCTTTAGATAGCGAGTTTCTGTTATTAAATTCAGATAATGTATTGATTGATTCTCTCAAAGTTTATGCTGAGTTCATCTTAGGAGAATCACTACAAAATTTAAAGTCTAAAATTTATATTTATCTTGACGAAGTACAATCTCTTGATAACTGGGAAAAACAATTAAAATCTTATGTGGATTCCTACCCTCATTTGAAATTTGTTATTTCTGGTTCTTCTCAAATAAAACTTCATAAAGATGCTTCAGAATCTCTAGTCGGAAGAATTCAGTTTAGGGTTGTTTTACCTTTTAAATTTAAGGAATTTTTGGAATTCGCATTGGGTGAAAAAAGATCTTCTGAACTAGAATTTTCAGCAGTGAATTTAAGAGAATCTCTAAAGAAATCTATTTCAGAAAAGGACCCTAAACATTTTTATAAACAAATAACTAAGTTAAATTTATCTTTAGGAGAAGAGATACATAAGATAAAAAAACAACTTGAAGTATATTTGATTAAGGGAGGCTACCCAGGGGTACTGGAATTTGGAGAAGATTACAATAGGGCCTTGGAAAGAATAAAGACAGATTTAGAGTTGACTGTTTTCAAGGATATCCATAGAATATTCAAAACAAGAAATTCGGAGGATTTAATGACTTTGCTAACCCTGATGGCTTCTTCATCTGGACAAAAGGTAAATTATAGTCGTTTGTCTTCTTCAATAGGGATAGATCGGAGAGTCGTTGCAGATTATCTCTCCTACACCAAATTACTTTATATGACTTCAGAATCCCCTTTTTATCAAGTTAGTAAATATAGACAAGCCGAAAAAATGAACAAGATTTATCTTGTTGATACTGGACAAAGAAATGCTCTCTTAGGTCGGATGAACAAAGAGATCTTGAATGAGCCGGAAGCAGGATTAATAATTCAAACGGCAGTTTATAATCATGCATCTAGATTAAGATTTTTCCTAACTAATCACCAAGAGTATGAAACGTATTATTGGGAAAATCAAGGGAAGGAGGTCGATGTAATAATTGATTTACCTATTTTTGTTTTGCCGATAGAATCCAAATCAAATAACACAGATGGTGCAGAATCTTCTATAAAAAAATTTATTGAAGATAATAAAAAATCATCTTGGGGTATTATAGTAAATAGTAACGAACTAAAACTTAATAAAAATGTTTTGTATATCCCCCTTTGGGTATTCCTTTTGATGTGTTGAACTTTTTACACAGAGAATTCTTCATAAACAAAGCCAGAATAACGGAAAAATATTTAAACTGTTTTCTTTAAAGAATTTAAAGGAGTTTATTTAAATGAAGATTAAAAAAATTAGTGAGATGAAGGGAATGTTGGTCTATACAGATTTGGGAGAATACTTTGGAAAGATTAATGGGGTAAATTTCGAAGAGAATCACGTTGGTTCGTGGATTGTTTCTCTCGGAGATATAGCGTCTTCCTTGATGTCTACAAGAGGAGTTATTATTCCCAATCAATATGTTAAAGCAATTGGAGATATATTTATTATAACAAAGAGCGCTCTTCCGTCTCAAGAAATAAAAACTGAAGAGGTCTTAGAGTTAGCATAAAATGGCATCTTTATTAGATATTCTTCGGTCAGATATCTTAATTAATTTTCTTTATCCCTTTCTTTTAGTTTTCTTTATTTTATTTGCGGTTTTAGAGAAAACGAAGGTTTTAGGAGAGAATAAAAGTCAGATAAATGCCTTTATTTCTCTTATAATTTCCCTGTTATTTGTTGTATTGAATCCTTCTAAGAATCTTTTGAATAATTTAGTTCTCTTCTTAGCAATTTCCTTGGTAGTGATTTTTGTGCTCTTCTTATTATTTGGATTTGTTTCTAAAGGGGATAAGCCGTTTGAGTTGAGTGGGGGATTAAAGACTGTCTTTCAGGTTGCTATTGTAGTTGCCTTAGTAATATTCTTATTGTCAGTTACAGATGTGAGTAGTTCATGGACAAATGGAATTTCCACATTCTTTTCATCTATCTCTTCTTCGTTCTGGGCAGATTTCTTAATGGTGATAGTTCTTGCAGGAGCTTTGGCGGCGGTTCTTAAAAAGAAATAATTTTGGGGGTCTAAAAGGTCAATGAAATGTAATAAGTTTATTTTTTCATTTTCTATTAGAATGGATAATTTAGAAAGCAGGTGTTTCTATGGTTTGTTATTCTTATTAAAATAAGACAGGAAAATTTATAAAGAATTTTTTCCAAGTTTATTTATGATTTCATTTACTCTTTTGCAATTCTACCCTGCATTTGGTTCAGGAGGTATTGGCGGTCTTTTGTCCAATTTACAACAGCAAGGATTTTTTCAATATGTTTTACCTTTTCTTTTAATCTTTTCTTTAGTTTTAGGAATTTTAGGTAAAATAAATCTTTTCGGAGATAATAAGACTGTGAATCCGGTTCTTTCTTTAGTTGTGGCCTTAATGGCTTTACAATCAAACTTAGTCTCTAATTTCTTTTCTGAAATTTTCCCTAAATTGGGTATTGTGCTCTCAATTCTTCTTATCTTTTTAGTTCTTGGAGGTTTGTTTTTTAGATTTGATACAGATTCTCCAATTAAAAAGACAGTGACTTGGATCCTATTTGGTTTAGGTATTTTTATAGTGCTTAGTAGTTTGAATGTGATAGATTTTAATTTTTTCCTTGGAGATTCTTGGTTCCAGAATAATTTAGGCCTTCTTATCGTTTTGGGAATAATTGCTTTTGTGGTTGTAAGTAGTAATTCAAAGAAGAAGGATAAAAAACTTACAATCTCTCAAGGGGAATAATTTAGATTTATTTTTTAGAATGTTTTTTCTTCTTTACCGTCGGACTTACTATTTTTCCAAAAGAGTTTTCGATCATAGACATTTCTTTTTTGATTCCTTCTAAGTTTTCTCCATAGCTTCCGATTTTTTTAAGTATAGAAATCTGGAGGTTATCTATTGTATTTTCTATTCTCTTTAATCTATTTGAAATCTCTTTTAATTTTGAGTCTGAGAGTTCTTTAAATTGGTTTAAAGTTTCAAGATTTTTTTGAACTTTTTTTATTTTTTCGTAGAATACCTGTTCAGCGATTTCTAAAATTGTGTCTGTATCTAATCCTGCAGGTTGTGCATAGGAGTTATCTTCTTGATAATAATTATTTTCATAGGGCTGGTTTCTTTGATTTGCTTCTGGTTGGTAGAAACCTTTCTCAGTTGGTGCTTGAATACTTTCTTGAGAACTTTCGTATTCCTGACTCTTTGGGGAATAAAAACCTTCTTTAATCTTTTCTGGTTCTTGGGGTTCTCCTTTTGTATCTTCGTAATCCTTTCTTAATATCGAAGGGGATAATTCTCCTTCTTTCTTTTTCTGAGATTCTTCTTGGTTCATTTTTTAGTATTTATTAAATCCAATGGTTGAAACATCTTCGCTTGTTTTCTTAAAATCTCCAAATCTTCCTTTCTCGCGAACTTCGGGAACTCTTCTGAAGCATCTCGTAAAAACCTTTTAATTTCTTTCATCTCTTCTGTCTGTTCATTCAAACTCTTTTTCATATCTAAGATTTCTTTATTTAGGCTCTTTCTCATTTGAATTAAATCTTCTCCAATTAAGAGAATTCTACTTTTCAGAATCCTTTGTCTTTCTCCGAGTCCATAAATTCTTGTGTTTGTATCTGAGAAAGTCTGATTGAAATCTGCCTCTTGATTTTCCATAGAAGAATAAATAAAAAGAGGTTTAAAATACTTTTTATTAGGGAGCTACTTCTGATAATCGATTGTGAGAATTAAAATAGTTAGTTTTATTAAATTCTTTTTGTTTTTTTATTTATGAAAATATTTTCAAGACCTTCAGATTTTCTCTTTCGTAAGACTAAAGGAGAGATTTTAATAGACAATATCGTTTTTATTTTTTTAACTTTAATTTTTCTTAGTTCTTTGGTCCTCTTTGTTTCTAAACAGAGCTCTTCTTCGAGAGTTTTAAATTCGATTTATGCAAAAAAGATTGCCTTAATCATAGATGCTTCGAGTCCGGGAGAAAGGATAATTTTAAATGTGGATGATTTGTGGAAGGCTTCGAATACAGAAAAGATTCCGTTTAAAGATGTTATAAAAATAAACGGGAATGAAGTTCTCGTAAAGTCGTCGAGAGATTCCCAAAGTTCCTATTTTTTCTTTAATGATGTGAAAGTTTATGCTTACCCAGATACAAGTTCAACGAGCGAGTTGGATGGAAACTATGTTTTTTTAATACAGGAGAAAAAAAATGGATAAAATTCTCGTGGTCTATTGGTTTGTTATTTTAACAATTATTACGGGGGGAGTTATTGTAGTTGTTCATAATTTTTATTCTCATCCTTATGATGTGCGAAATATAGAAGTTTCCTTACTTTCACAGAAAGTTGCCAACTGCATTTCTCCAGAAGGAATTTTGAATAAAAATCTTTTCAAGAAAGGAATTTTTAACCAAGAGTTTAATAAAAATTTCTTGAAAGAATGTTCTCTTAATTTTTTAGATTCTCAGAATGAAGAAGAATACTTTGTGGAGGTTGATTTCTTTAATTTATCTCAAAATTCGAAAAGTTTATTTGAATTGTCTGCTGGAAATTCCTTTCTGAAAGAAGGGTGTAAAAAGAGTGTTGGAAAAGAATATAATCTTCTTCCTAAATGTGAAACTTCAAGGATTTATTCTTTGGCTCCGAAGGGGAAACAATATTTGATAGAGATTACCAGCATAATAAGAAAACTAAAAGAGAATGTCCGATAAAAAATTTAAACAAGCACAAGTTTCGGGAGCGGTTATGTGGGTAGTCGCGACGCTTTTTATTATTTTTCTCTTGATTTTTTTTGTTTCGGTTTCGTCTCTTCTCTCGAACTTTAAGAAAATACATTCTCCCCCTACTGGGAATTCTGCCAGTTGGACCTCTATAAAAAATTCATTCGCCTTTTCACACAATTCTCAAAATGAGTTGGAAATAAAGAAATGGCTTTTTGGAGGAAAAATTGGAAAATAATTATTTTATAAATGGGAGAAAATATTTTTCCTTTAATTTGATTTCGTCACGGAAGAAAGCGAGCATATCTATTGCGATATTAATTCTGGGGGTTTTTTTTGTTTTGCTTCTTGCGGTAATTAGTTTTTCATTTTCAATAAATAAATTCTCTGATTCTTTCGGAGTGGTTGGAGCTTTAGAAAATTTGAATCTCCAGATGGAGCAATATAATTTTAAGATTGCACAGGGAGGATCTTCTTCACAGATAGATAATTCTTTTAACATAAAGATAATCGATGGAAAAAAATATTTTTATATTGAGAAATTCGGAAGAGCGCATTGGTTTTCTTTGAAGAAGACTAAATTTTTGTTTTCTATTAATGTGCCTGCTTAATAAAAAGTTTTATAAATACCTTATTCGATAATAAAATATGGAAAATAAAAGAGGCCAGGGTCTAAGCACGTCAACAATTATATTACTTGTCCTCGGTTTATTCCTTTTAGTTATTCTAATAATTGGTTTTACTTCAGGATGGAAAAAATTTGCTCCATTTTTAGGGTCTTCAAATAATGTTAAAACTATTGTTACCGCTTGTGAAACTTCCTGTACGACTCAAAGTCAATATAATTTCTGTACATTTAAACGCACTTTAAAGGCAGAAGGTTTACCTAAGACGAATGGAAAAGTTCCAACAGAGGTTGTTGGGAATTGTTCTTTTTTCTCGAAGGCTCCAGGTTATAAAAATTACGGAATTAAACCTTGTCCAGAGATAACTTGTTCCTAAATAAAAAGTGGCTTTTGAATTAATCGTTTCTCAGAAAAGAAATAAACGAAAGGATAAAAAGAAAGAGAAGAAGAAACATCCTTACAAAGTTGGAGGGAGAAGGAGAATTCAGAGACGAAATAGGAACGATTTATAAACTAATTTATTTTTTTTTATAGATGATAGGGGTGAATTTTATTTTTGCTTTGGCTTTAGTCTGGCTTGTCTTTGCGACGGTCGAAGATTTAAAAAAACGGGAAGTTTCGAATTGGCTTAATTTCTCTCTTATAATATTGGTTTTAGGCGCGAGGTTTTTTTATTCTTTATTTTATGAGGCTGATTTTAATTTTTTTTTAACGGGACTTTTAGGTCTTGGAATTTTTTTCATTCTTGGAAATTTACTCTATCATCTTAAGATTTTCGCAGGAGGCGATGCAAAATTGATGGTTGCCTTGGGGGCTGTGATTCCATTTTCGTGGGGGGTTTCTTTAAACTTATACCTTCTTTTAGATTATATTCTTCTCTTCTTCTTCTTTGGGGCACTTTATGGTCTCTTTTATACTTTTTTCTTCGCAATCAGAGATTTCTCAAAATTCAAATTAGAATTCTTCAAAAAAATAAAATCTAAGAAAAAATTACTTTATCCCTTAATCATTTTAGGTGCACTTCTAATTTTGATTGGAACTTATTATCCCATCCTTATTGCATTTGGAATTTATATTTTAATCATTCCTTTACTTTTCATCTTTACGACTTCTGTAGAAAAAGTTTCTCTCATAAGAGAAGTTTCACCTTCGAAACTTTCTGAAGGAGATTGGCTTTCTCAGGAAATTCAGTTTGGGAAGAAGAAGATAAATGTTAGTTGGGAGGGATTGACTGCTCAACAAATTGAGATAATAAAAAAGCATTTTAAATCGGTTAAAATCCGTTACGGAATTCCTTTCGTCCCAGTATTCTTAATTAGTTTCCTCGTTTTTCTTGGACTTTACTATTTTGATTTATTTTCTTTATTTATATAAATCATTTTAAGAAAAATTTAATTGTGATTCAGGGTAATTTTCTTTTCGGAAGCCAGGTATTTTTTTCATTTATTTTTTCTTTTGGTTTTTCTTCTTTAATATTTTTTTTAGTCTTTTCTGGACTTTCCTGAAATTTTTTTTGGAGAATTTCTAATTCTTCTTTGGATAAATTTTTCCTTGGAGATTCGGAATTTTCAGAAGTATAGACTGGCAACAAGTTCAGGATTTGATGACCAAAAATAACAGAGAGATATTCTAAAATCTTTTTTGGTTTCAATAGAAGATTTATTTTTTCTTTTATTTTTTCAGATAAGATAAAAGTTTCTTGAGGTAAATTAGATTCTTCTGAAATATGTTCTTTTGGTATAATTAATATGTGCCCTTCTGAAATTGGATTCAGTTCTAAAATTGCGATTGCCTTTTCATTTTCTTTTATTTTAAAATTAGGGATTTTATCCTCTACAATCTCACAAAAAATACATTTTTGTTTTATTAATTTCTCTTTCTCTAAGAATTTTTCTAAATCTGAATCATTCAAAGAAGAAACGTAACTTAAAATTTGTGCTTGTTTTTCTGGAGGAAAATTATTTTTTATTTGTGAAAATAAATTTTCTTTGATTTTCTTTAATTCTTGGGGGGGAATCATCCTATTGCTCTTCTTATATCCAAAGTTTGGATTGAACTAATATCTTCTAATTTTTCAAGAGCTTCTTCAATTAATTCCGTGTCTTCAGATTCTTCTATTTCAAATAAAACAATTAGAGCCACAAGTCCAAAAGCAATTGGTTCTAAACTATATTCTTTAATCGTTCCTTTTTTTGATTCGATAAGTTCTTTTATTTCCTCTTTCAATCCTTCTTTATCCGTTTCAGTGCTTTTCGGAAGTATTTTTATCTTTACAAACATTGTTCCCATAATTTTTTCTATTTTTTATAGTTTATAAATCATTCTGGGATTATTTTTAGATAATTCTTGGGTTTTCAAAATCTTTTCCTGAATATAAATGGCCCCACCAGGAATTGAACCTGGGCCTTATCCACGTCAAGGATATGTCTTAGCCACTGGACTATGAGGCCTTTCAACAAAAGATTTATATAGAGGAAAGGAATATTCCTTATATGAAGTTTAGGGATTTTTTAATATTTTTGGTTTATGTCATTTTTGCGATTTATGCGTTTAATTTTACATTTAAATTTTTAATTTTACCGGTTTTTATCTCTAATTCTAATGGATGGATTATGGGGGTTCTGGGTTTTTTGCTTTTGGGTGGGGGAATAAATTATCTTAGGGTGGCAAGGAAGATTTGATTGCTAATCAAAACTCCAATAAGTTTATATAATAATTTTCTTTCTTTTTTTTATGTTAATCGGGGTGAAAAACAAAGGACAGGTTTCGCTTTTTGTTATTTTAGCGATGGTGCTTGTTGGTTTATTTTTAATTGTTTATGGGTTTAGATATTTCTCGGGGAATAACCATGTTCCAGCGTCGATACAACCGGCTTATAATAGTTTTATTGGTTGTTTAAAAGGAGATGTCTCTTCTGGAATTTCTCTTATGGAATCTGAAGGAGGATATATTTATCTTCCCGAATTAGAACCTGGCTCGAGGGATGTTCCGTTTTCTTCTCAATTGAATTTCCTTGGAGAGCCAATTCCTTATTGGAACTATCTTTCAGCAGGCGGTTCCTGGAAAAATCAAATTCCATCTAAAACATTAATGGAGAGTCAATTAGCAAAATTTGTCGATGAAAAAATAAGTAATTGTAATTTGAGTGAGTATTCGTCTCAAGGGTTTTTAATAAGGAGAGGCACACCTAAGACAGAAATTAGTTTAAATAAAAATTCTGTGAATGTTCTTTTGGAGATGGATCTGACTTTCAAAAAAGGAAACGATAGTGCAGAAATCAAACAGACGAAATTAGAGGTTTCCTCTTCGCTCGGAGGTCTTTATGCTTCTGCAATTAGTTTATATAATTATGAAGAGAATTCTTCTTTTTTAGAAAATTATACTATTGATGTTTTGAGGTCTTATGCTCCTGTCGATGGAGTTGCTATAACTTGTTCTCCGAAGATCTGGAATGCAGAGAAGATTTTTACTAACCTTAAATCTGCTTTGACAAACAATATAATTTCTTTGAAAACAAAAGGGGGGAATTATCAATTGGCTAATGAGGAAGATAAATATTTTGTTGTAGATTCTTCGGTCGATGCGAGATTTTTAACCTCTGAAAATTGGACGAATGCTTTTGAGGTTTTGCCTTCTAAAGGCCCTTTACTAATTGCACAACCCGTCGGAAATCAGCAAGGTCTTGGAATCTTGGGCTTCTGTTATGTTCCTTATCATTTTGTTTATAACATAAAATATCCTGTTTTAGTGCAGGTGATGGAAAAAGGTGAGACTTTCCAATTTCCTCTCGCGGTTGTTATACAACGGAATGAACCGAGGTCTGCGAAGAATGGGACGGTTATTCCTCAGAAAAGTTTTGATTTTTGTAAATATGAAAACACTCCAATCACGGTGAAAACTTTTGATAATGGATTGAATCCTGTTGACGCAAATATTTCTTATGAATGTGGAGGAAGTTCGTGTGAACTCGGCTCGACGAAGAATGGTGTTTTACTTACAAATGCTTCCCAGTGTATGAATGGTTATATCTCAACTTCCGCCAAAGGATTCTTAGATTCGAGCACAATTTATTCGAACATAAATTCTGGAGAAGTTGATATTATTTTAAATAGGACTTATGAAAGAAAAATTCAACTTTATTTGGATGGAAAGGAATATAGCGGACCAGCTTTAATCACTTTTACTTCTCCTAAACTTTCTGATACAATTGTAGAACCTCAAGAGGAAACAGCCAAATTAACTTCAGGAGAATATAAAATTCAAGTTTATATTTTTAAGAATACTACTTTAAAAATAGGCGAATCTACGAAACAAGAATGTGTCGAAGTTCCTCGGTCAGGAGTTCTTGGAGCCTTTGGACTTACGAGTAAAAAATGTTATAATATTAATCTTCCCGCTCAAACTTTGACAAGAGTTCTTGTTGGTGGAGGGACTACGAGAAATTATTTACTCAACTCGAAACTTCAGAATTCACAGGAGATTGAACTTAAAGTTACTTCTCTCCCTATGGTTAATTCTTTGGAGCAGTTACAGAAAAATTATGTTATTTGGAAATATAAAAATATAGGAGTAAGTTTTAAATGAAAAAATTAAATAGATTTTTTTTCGTAAGTTTCCTTTTCTTATTTTTGTTTATGACTTCAAGTCTTTTTGTTTCCGCTTATTTTTCTTCTTCATTTGGATTTTCTGGATTGTCTCAAACTTCAAATACTAAAAACCTTTGCGGAACAGGACCTGATTTTATAGTTCAGGTTGCGCCGTTTGGATGTGTTCCGGTTCCGGTTAGGAGTGACGCTTTATCTCAGGAGAACTTCCCAGTATATTGTAAACTTATTGCAACAAAAATAAGTCCCTTGGTTACTATAAAAGAAATAAGAGGAATTAGTATTTCTGGGAATGGTAAATTAAATAAGGAGATAGAAGGAATAGGATTTCATCCTTCCCGTTCAGCTTTGGGTGTGGACGAAAAGATTGAACATCCAATTGGAAATGACATTGGATATGCAGTTATAGTTTTGAAGAAGCAACCGAACGAATCGGCCTTACCCTCAGTTGTTCAAGGGAATTTTTCTTTGAATTTACATTATGATGTTCAGAATGCTTTCGGGATCTCTAATTCAAATTTGTATCTCCCAGTTGTTAGTTCGAATATATGGAAAAGCGAACCTGAGAGATTTAGCTTTTGGAATGGAAAAGGATATTTAAGGGCAAGAGTTGTGACACCGAATGAAGCGACAATAGATGTTTATTCTCCTTCGCAGTTTCCTTCTGGGGAAAAAACGAGGATTTTTTCTACAACTTTGAAAGAGGGGAGTTTATCAAAAGATATTTCTATGCCTGGTTTTCTTTCTTGTAATGCTCATTTGAATTTAAGGTTAGATAAAATTCAGGCACCAGGAACAACCGCATTAATAGAAGTAAATGGAGCAGATTATCAAGTTGAAGAGGGAGAGAGTTTCTTGAATGGAGCTTGTTATTTAAATAAGATTTCTAAATCAGGATTAGAAAGAGAGGTTCAGGGGGAATGTCACACTGATGATGGTTTAAAGAATTTTGATTTGAAAATAAGTCCAAAAATAACTTTGAAGATTGATGGAATACTAAAAGAAGTTTCTGTTGGAGACTTGCTTTATGAGAATAAGGTAAAAGGGAATTCTGTTTATTTGGGTTATGCAGGGAATTATAATAATGGGATTTCAAATAATCCTTATATAGTTCTTTTCGAGAAACCAGGGCTTGAAAAGAAAATGACCCCTTATGAACTTTATTTTGAAACTGCTTATGTTGAAGGAGTCTTCAATAGTGTTAAACAAACAAATAGTCTTAGTGGAACTACCACTAAGATAGGAACTTTTTTTGGGGGACTTCTGGGGGAATTAACTTCTAATTTTGTTGGGGGCTATAAAACCTCTTTACCAATATTTCAGAATAAAGCAGGAGGAAAGAATATTTTAGAAAGTATGAAAATTCTTAAATTTCCAGCTTCTGTTTTGGTAGGATCTATTGATTCAGGGAGAGTTAAATTTATTGGAATTTCCGGGCCTACAAATGTGAAGCTTGAGTCTGGGGTGGAAGGAGATTACAAAGCGTCTCTTCAGGATTATGGTCGGGCTTTAGAATATCCTGATAAAAGTTATCCTTTGAATTCTAAAATTTCTTTGGCAGAAACTGCAGGGATAGAAAAAATAAATCTATCTTATAATTTGAATCAAAAAGGAGATGTCTTAAAATTCTGTAATGATTTCAAGTCAAACTTCCCGGGCTTTTCTGAAAAACCAGATATTTCTCCAGAGTATAAGAGAATTTTAGGATTCTGTAGTCGTTCTTTAGATTTGTCGAGTAGTTCTATTTCTAAAAATTATTTTGTAATTGGAGGTTCTTCAAATGAACTTTCTTTGTTAAATACTTATGAGCCGAGTTTGGCAGATTATAGTGTTAAAATAACTGTTTCGAGGGCAAAGAATTACCGAAATATTGAGGTAGATTCTTCTAATCAACCAGTTCCTTTGGCGGGCTCTGATGTTTTAAAAATTACTAATCCGAATAAATACAACAGAATCTCTTTTGAAATAAAAAATAAAACGGATAGTAGGAGTTACTCAATAGAAGTTGGGAAAACTAAGACTGTCAAATTCGGGGCTCGGAGTTACATTGTGGGAGGGCATTTAGGAACAATTTCTAATTATTTAACTGTAGAGGTTCCTTATAATACCGCTCAATTTTTAGGAGGAACTCTGGGAAAAGGGAGTAGGTTCTATCTTTCAGGGGGGGATTATATAACTCTTGAAAAACTTACACCTACTTTTGCATATTTTGATACGACCAATGTTCAAAAAGATAGGGCCTTTTTACAAGAGAATACTTTGAAAGTGAAGCTTAACGGGGAAGGTCTTTTCGGTAGTTTGGGTTATAAACTTTTTTTGAATAAAATAAATCTCAAGGAAGTTGCGAAAGTTTCTGTTGTCAGCAATATTAAAAACACCGGAACTTCTACGAATGTTAGTTTTAAAATTCCAATTGAGAAAAGGGCAATACAATTAACTCCTGAAAAAATAAAATCACAAATAAAAACTTTGAATAAGACGCTTAAAGAGTTTGCTTCTTTGGAGAAGACGACGGGGAAACTCGTTAGTGGATTTAAGTCTGCTTGTATTGCTACGCAGGCGGCACTTATGGCAAAGAATTTCTTTTCAGATATGGGTGGGAAAGGAATTGCAAGACAGGCAGTTATGAAAGGAAATAATGGTTGGTATACAAAATGCACCGGTCAGATACCTGAAGTTTATTCGACGATGGAAGAATGTTTGTTAAAAAATTCTGCGAATATAGATAAAGATGTTGCGTCATATTATAATCAATTATCCGTTCAGAATGGACAGATAAAATCTTTAGAAAATAATTATATCTCTTCAAAGACTTTTCTCGGTAGAAAAATAATTAGTCCTGGTTTTAAAATAGCTTATGCGAAAAGTGTTCAGAAAGAACTTTTATCAAATCTTGGTAATGTATTTAGTGCTACTTTTCCTTTTTTGACAAGGGAGAATAAAATAAATATTACTGCACAAATTAATTATTTAAGTTCGAAGAATAGTATGGCAACGATTGATGAAATCCGTTCACTTCTTTTGAATTCCCGGATTGCCTTAAATACTGGGGGTGCAGATTCAAATTCTATTTTGTTTTCTCAGGCGAAGGCAAATTTAATTAAAACTTTGAATAGTATTTATATTGAAAATGAAGGAACTTTAAAAGTTGATTCTCTTCAAGAAGAACTTGGAGGTGTTCCGATTGTTTCTTGTAATGATGGTTTAAAAGAAAATAAGAGAACAATTTTTACAAGTGGAACAACCACTTTCTCTAATTTGAAAACAGGGATAAAGCCCCCCTTTTCTGAGGATGATCCGATACAAGTTTGTCTAAGTCGGGGTGGAGGGATTCAGGTTTTGGATTTGAAAAAAGGAAGTTCTTCGGTTCCTTATATGGTGCTTGGGACCTATACTCTTAAAAAATCTGGAACAGGTTGGATTCTTAATAGATATAAACCGACAGATAATAATCCCTTAGGTATTGTTGTTAAAAAGGTTGATGAGAGTTCGTATAATAATCCTTACAAAGGTTCGGTGGAGAATCCAGGAAAAGGGCCGGTCTTAACTTATTATGAAAGTGGAGTGAATAAAGGTCTTCCGGCGATTGTCCCCTTTGATAGCGTCCACGGATGGTACGCTTCGGTAGATAATTCTTTAGGAAGTATAAAATCTTATGATGCTTCAGGAAAAGTTAATAATTTCTATTTGTGTAATGTCGGTTCTAATGGGTTGGAGCAAAATAAAAAACCAGATGATATTTGTGAAGGGATAGATCTTGGAACGAATTTCCAGCAGGATAAATTTCCAGGACTTAGTTCAGAAGATGCTTCAAGATTGATTCATAAGGCGGTTAGTGCAATAGAATACGCTTCTAAACTGAGACAGAGACACAATGGGCCTTTGACTGGATATCAAATAATTGTGGCAGATGGAACGAGCACGAAAGTTTATGTTGGAAAGCCCGCGGTTCAGAGTTCTAATGTTCAGTGTCAGGATTTTATGTCTCCTTCTGATTGTAATCTTTTATTTAATGTTTGTGATCCAGTTGTTTGTCCATCGAGTCGATGTGATTTAGGCGGGGCTTATCACGTTCCAAACGTGATACAAAGTGGAATCATAGGGAGCATTGCACTTTGTCTTCCTAATGCTAAGGAAGGAATAGCTGTTCCAGTTTGTTTGTCAGGAATTAATGCAGGTTTGCAGGGTTTTCAATCCGTCCTTAGTTCTTACAGAAGTTGCTTACAGGAAAATTTAAAGACAGGGAAGACGGTAGGTATTTGTGATGAGATTTATAGCGTTTATTTATGTCAGATGTTTTGGAAACAGGCTTTACCTTTAACGAATATTGCGATTCCTTCGATATTGAGTGCGACGACAGATTCGGCGAAAGGGGGTGGAGAATATTTCGGAGCGACAAATTCTTGGGATCAAGTTAAAAAATCGATGGATTACTTTACTCAAAAATATGCGGCGAGTTCTTTCAGGGCATTCAAGTTTAGAAACGAACAAGAAACAGGAGCGACGGTTTGTAAGAACTTTGGTTCTGTTGTTTATCCGACCTCTGTTAGTTCTTTGAAGTCTTTCGTTAAGCCAGATTCTCCTGTTCAGTTTAGTGGAGGATTCAGCGAGGTTGCTTCACAAACAGTCACCAATCCACCAGAGTCCCAATATAAAGTTTATTACCACATATTTGCAGGAAAAGATTCCCAAGCGTTCTATATGGTTTATCTCAAAGGAGACTTTAATGGGGGTTCTTATTACAACATTCCTTCGACGAGAATAATTAATAGAAGTTATATTGCGAGAGGGCAATCCGCGGATGTTACAGATAACTTTTTAGCGCCCTCGGGATATAAACAATTATGTATAAGTGTTAATGGGCAAGAGAAATGTGGGTTTAAACTTGTTTCAACTTCTTTTGCAATTAATGAAATAAAGAACGAGTATCTTAAACAAGAGGCAACACAGAAGAATATAAAATCCGAGAAACAATGTATTTCCGGAACTGCGAGTGCTTACAATCTTTTGAATTTGAATGTTCAGAATGGAGTTCAGAATACAATTAATCCTAAGATTTACAATCAAGGAATAAGAAGAATTTGTGCTTCAAAGAATCCGGGAGAAGGAACGGACAGAAACCTTGGAACAAAAAATCAGAGGTGGGTTAATGTTGGTTATTGTGCAAATGAGAATATAAAATGTTGGCAGGATCAGGAAAGCGTGGCAAACGTAATAAGTGATTCCAATATAAAGAAGAGTGCTTTGGGAGATCAGAGTGCGAGGGTCTTGAAAGCGTTGGAGAATGGTGGGAAGGGTATGACTCACGAAAATTTTACGACGGAAATAAATAACATAAAGAAAACAAATCCACAGGAACAGATAAGTTCAATAACCGAAGATTTGAAAAGAGTTATAGAGGAATACCAAAAAGGGGAATTGTATTTATTAAGGGCAAATGTATATGGATTTTTGGCGAAAGAAGCTTACAAAGTTCAGGAGATTTCTAATCGATTAAGAATTGAAGCGATAAAGAAAGCAGAATCAAAAGGGGGGCCGAGTGGAAATCAAAAGCTTGAAACTTCTTCTTCAAGAAAGAACTCTATGGGGGTATCTTCAGGTTTACAAATTAAAAGAAATTATAAAATAAAACTTTCTGCAAATTATTATTCTCCTGTTTTTGAGTTTCATGAGGGATCTGTAGTTTCTAATTTATACTATGCTTATAATATTAATGATGGGTGGAAATGGTCTCAGAATGAACTTTCAGCTTTGAGCAGTTGGTGGAAACTTGTTAAAGACTTCAAAGGAGGAAATTCTATTCCCTTCAACACCTTAACTTCTAAAGAGGGGAGTCTAATAGAATCACTTAAGGATTCTCAATATAGAACTGGACTTGGTATTTTTGTGAGTAAAGTTAAATCAGGAAAGTCTTCTGGTTTCTTTTCTTTTCTTTCATCTCAACCAATTTTAACTGCTAAGAAGAATAGTGTTGTGGTAACTTATTCTCATAACGGGCTTTTTGAAGTTCAACAATCTTCTGCGACGCCTCTTTGGTTTGAATATGAAAACAAGGAATGGTGGTGGACGCCTTATGCTCCAAAGAATGGATTGATAAATGGAATTCCTGTTTCTACGACGACTGTTCCAAAACCTTCTTTGGCTCTTCCAGGAAAATATGATGGACAGAAACCAGTTCCTGCTAATGTGAATCTCATAAAAGACCTTAATGGTTTGAATCTTACAGAGGGAGCAATTGTTTTATTCAATGGAGGAATGGAGGGATTGACGAAAGAAATAGTTTCTTTAAATATCAATAAAAATGTTGAAACTTCTTCTCCAAAAAAAGTAACTTCAAAAAACCCTTTAAGTTCTTCTCAACTTGTGATTGGAAAGAAGATTTTAGAAATTGTAAAGAAAGTTCAAAGTGAGAATTCAAGAAAGTTTTTCTTAAAAGATTCTGTTGTGAAAGAACAAACAGGTGCAAAAAACTTTGGGTGTTTGGTTTTACAAATTGCCATGCAAGAAAGCGGATTAGAACATTGTGTTACGGAAAATAGACGAAAGAGTGAGCCTCTTTATTGTGACGGGAATATTAACTCTGTTATCGAGAGTTCTGATGATTCCTCTTATGGAGTGTTACAAATTAATAGAAATGCCCATCCGAATGTTGCCGTTTCTGATTTTACTCAGAATGTTGAAGGGGGAGTTAATTATTTAATTAATTCTTATGATTCTTCGCCCGCTTCACAGAGCTACAAAGGAAATTATAAGAAGTATCAAAAAGCGGAATGGAATAGTTCGTTGAGGGCTTACAATGGATGGGGGGTTGGATCTTCTGCAGATATGAAGTATGTCTCGGAGGTTTTGGGAAGGAAAGAAATAATTTCTGAGGGATTTTCAGAAAGTTGTGGGAATGGAAATTCTAAATCAAATGTAGAAAAAAATGTGCAGAGGAGTTCTAACCAGTTGAAGAATGGGGGGACGAGTGCGGTTCAAAAATATAGGATAAAACTTTCTACTAATTATTATTCTCCTGTTTTTGAATTTGAAGACGGAACTATTACACAGAATTCTTATTATTCTTATAATGTTAAAGAAGATTGGAGAAGATATTTAGAATATATTTCAATTAATAGTCCTAAATGGGTTTTAGTTAATCCACTTAAATCTTCTGGGGGAAATAATGGAAGAGATAATTTAAATTGGAGACTTAGTAGAGTCAAATACAGATTAGGATTAGAAATTTTTATCAACAAAGTAAATACAGGAAAATCTTCTGGTTTCTTTTCTTTTCTTTCATCTCAACCGACTTTAACTGCTAAGAAGAAGGGTGTGGTGGTAACTTATTCTCATAACGGACTTTTTGAAGTTCAACAACCTTCTGTGACTCCTCTTTGGTTTGAATATGAAAACAATGAATGGTGGTGGACGCCTTATGCTCCAAAGAATGGATTGATAAATGGAATTCCTGTTTCTACGACGACTGTTCCAAAACCTTCTTTGGCTCCTCGAGGTAAATTTGATGGACAGACCCCTATTTCTGTTAATAAGAATATTATAAATGATCTTAATGGTTTGAATCTTACAGAAGGTTCGGTGGTCTTGTTTAATGGCGGTTTAGATGGGCTACAAAAGTTAGGAGTTTCTTAGAATTTTTGTTTTTAGATAATTATAATTAAGTTTATATAATGAGAAAACT
>CAYWQG010000003.1:0-7043 GCA_964460635.1 Candidatus Woesearchaeota archaeon
CAAACATTTAATCAAGATATTTTTTTAAAATGTATTTTACAAAAGGTGTTTCGTGGCCCTCTATTTGATAATAATCCAAGGCGTTGTAATAATTTTCTAAATCTTCAACAGGAATATCAATCATAGGATACCCCTTTTTCCACAAAACCCAATTCATCAAAAGTCTCGACAATCTCGAATTGCCATCAGAAAATATCTGCATAGAAATTAGCTTCAAATGAATCAGCGAGGCAAGTTCAAGCGGATGCAATTTCCGATTATTTTCTTTATACCATGAAAAAAAGTTTTCAATTTCCTTTTCTAACCTATCCCATTTCGGCGGGATATATGGTGTCCCAGCAATTTGAACATTTCTTCTCAATTCACTTCTTAGCTTACCAGCGATTTCGTCACTAACACCCTTCATAATTATTTTATGCAATTTTTTAACAAATCCAAGATTGAAAACCCCCCTGTATTTTGTAATCATCATAAATCCACGCTCGTGATTCTCAACTTCCCTCGCAATTCTCAAACTTTTAAACTCCTTGGGTATAATGCTATCTTTTAATATAAGAAAAGTTTGCCTCAATGTAATGTCTACCCCAGAAAGTTTACTACTATCATAAGTGTATCTTATCATAAACTCCTCAAGTTTCTTTGCCTTCTCAACGCTACCAAGTTTTTTCAATTCCAGAATATACTTCTCCTTTTTGTTTTCTACCTCTTCCAATTCTTTTTGAGAAAGATAAGTTGTCCCACCCTTTTTTATTTCGCGAAGAAATCTTTCTTTAAGTTTAAGTAAATCCTTTTTTGGCGGGATACTTTTCCCAAGATATCTCGTTTTATGAATTATTTTATTTTTTATACGAATATTATGAACAAGCCGATAATAATCCCTGCCCTTTGACTTAAATTTTTCAATATGCACCATCTCACAGTTATGGGCTACATATATTTAAACCTTGCGGTTATGGGCTACATCGCAATTAAAAAACTTATTTTATCTTCTCCTAAACCAAACAATCCCAAAGAAATAAACAATTCGACTTATTACCGTCGCAATTGCTGCACCGATTAGAGCATAACCCATTCCGAATTGTAAACCATAAGTTATAAAGAAATAATTTAAAATTATATTTAGGAAAGTCGTTCCTACAAGAAACTTCGCCAGAATTAAAGTTCTTTCCTGAGAGATAAAATAAGCGTTATATAAAGAACTAAGCGACAAGACTATTATAAGAACAGAGAAAATCCTTAAAAGAATTATTGAGCTCGAATAAGCCGGTCCATAGATTATTTCTATTATGTAAGGAGCCAAGAAAAATGTAAAGGCAAAGGCTAAGACCGAGAGAATAATAATGAAATTTCTTATTTTACTAAAGCTTCTTTCTAAAGAATCTTTCCTTAATCCTGAAAAAATTGGGAGCATAGAAGCCCCTGCGAAGCCCAACAAAGCAGATGCAGAACCAACCAGACTTATAGCTACACTATAATAACCAAGGAATTTCCCAAGAACAAAATGCCCGAGCATAATTATATCTATATATCCAAAGAAAAGCCCGGAGAGAGCGGTAGCACTCAAAGGCAAAATGAATTTTTTCAATTCTTTTCTCTCATTTTTATCCAGCGGTTCTTCCTTAATCTCTGCTAGAAAATTACCTCTTTTAGACTCAAAAAATAAGAAAAGAAGAGCTCCAAAATACGCAAAGCCTAAAGTTAAAATAATAATAAAAATTAAAATAGATTCAGAAACTTCTTTAATAAGAAATAAAACAACTAATGACACAAAGACCAATCTTAAAATTTGAAATATTCCTTCTTTGAAAAGAGGAATTCTAAAATTATTGAAAGACTTAAAAAACGATTCTAAAAAACCCGAGAATCCTATAAGGGGGATATAAAGTCCTCCTGCAAGAAGTGCTAAAAATATTGGCTTATTATAATAATCAAAAGCTACAAAATATGAAGAAGACATCAAAATAAGCGAGCTAGCCCCCAATAAATAAATCTTCCACTTTTTTAAAAGATTAAAATAAGCCTTCGCTTTTCTTATTTTTCCTTTAGAAGACTTCTTAGAAATAAAAGTTATTAAAGCGCTACTAATTCCTAAATCCGAAAAAGAGGCAAATAGAACGATTGTGAATAAAGCCAAACTGTAAAGTCCGAAAAGCTCTGGCATCAACCTCCTCGCAAGAATTATAATAAGAACCAACGAACCAATTTTAGCAATTAAAGTTTGAGCAAACTGGTAAGAGGAATTTTTAATAGCTTGTTTAGAGTTCTTCCCAAATTTTTCTTTTTTTAAAAATTTTAATATTCCTAACATAACTAATCTAAATATTTTAACTTTTTAAATCTAAAGAAATTGAAAATTATTGAGAATTTCTCAAATGGAAAAGAAAAATATAAATCAGATATCAAATCCAGAACCAAATGAAATAAGACCCCTATTAAAACATAATAAAAGTATTTAGAAATTTGAGATAAAACTAATAAAAAAATTATCCCTTCTACATTGTGAAATAAATAAATGGAAGTGTAAAACTTCTTTCTTTGCCCTTCAGACAAATTAGATAATTTTTCTCCTTTTCTTAAATACCATTTATAGGCTTTTCTTAAATTAAGATTTTTTTTCTTATAAACATAAAAAAGATAATGATCAAAATCTATTAGAACTGTAGAAAATAAAACAATCAAAAAAGTTAGGAAAGTTAGATGAAAAAATAAAAGAAGGATTCCAGAAAAAATCGTTCCATAAATTATATGAAAAAATGGCCTCATTTTTTCCTAATGAGCATTATCAAATCTGCAAAGGCAGGTCTTGTTATGAAAACTCCTGCACTTATTCCTATGATTGTTGTAACTGCAAAACCCTTGAACAATCCTGCAACAGCCCAACCTAAAGGAATTAAAGAAGCAACGGAAGTAAAGTAACTTCCAAAGATTATTCCGAAGGCTCTCTTCAATCTTTTCTTCAAAGTCAATTCCCCTTCCTCTCTTGATTCGTCCAATAAAACAACTTGATCATCAACACCAGTTCCAACTGTGGCCAAGATACCTGCAATACTTGGCAAATCTAAACCCCAATTTATGAAAGATGCAATTCCTAAAATTATTATTACTTCAGATAAACTTGTTAAAACAACCGCCAAAGAAAGTTTTATATTTCTATATCTTATAAAAATAATTATCATTACAACTAAGAATGCAAAGAAGAATGCCCAGAAAATGTATTTAAGAAATTCTTTTCCTAATGTAGGCGAAAGATTATCCAACTTAACAACTTCAAGTTTAAATGGAAGACTTCCGGTTATAAGAATTGTCTGTAATTTCTTCATAGATTGCGTCGCATTTTTATAAGCATCGTCACGAGTTGCTCCGACACCAGAACCAGAAATAGAAATCTGCGTCGTTACAACACCCTTTAATCCTTTACTTATGAAAAGGGAACTTACAGGTTTATCATCTACGAAAAGATCTATTTTTTTAGAGAGATAAGTAGGATTTTTGGGATCTATACCTAACCTACTAGTCGCATTCGCTTGTCTTCTCGCAGCCCTCCCACTTAAAGTTATTGAAAATTGATAATTACAAACATAAGAACTCCCCTGAGCATTACAACTTTGAATTCCGGAACAATGTGCATCATTCCTACAAACAGAAGCAACATCTCTTTTCCCCCCATAGAAAACGGTTTGATTGTTTATCTTCGCTTGAAATTTACCTTGCTCCTCTATTAAATTCTTAAGATCCCTTGGAGATTTTCCGGCGATTTCTATAAGCATGAATTTATTTCCTTCTAAATCTGTTATAGGTAAAACTTTCACATCAGATAAACCAAAAACATTAAGCCGATTTAGAGTAACTGCGATTAAATCTTTTAGTTCAGATTTAGTTAAAGTTTTATTCTTAGCTTTAACTAAGGCCCTTGAACCCCCAGATAAATCCAAACCTAATTTGAGATTTGTCTTCGGAATTTTGGAAATAATTATTTCTGGAGCTACTTTTGAATAATAATCAATCGATCCCTTGGTCATTCCAAAAACGAGGTGTCTACTTTCATTCGAAGGAAAATTTGTATTAATTGTCTTATAAAAATTTTTCAAAGAAGAAATTTTTGCCCCATCGACTGTCGTTAAAATCTGTCCTTGACGAAAACCTTGAGTATAAGCAGTTGAGTTCAATTGAACATTGGTAACAAGAATTCCGCTCTGAAATATCCCTTGAAAAGAAATTAAGAAAAGTAAGGAAATAATAAGACTAAAAATTAATAGCCAAATTCTCCAGGTTAATTTATTTTTCATTTCTCCTCCTTAAAACATACCACTTAAGTATTGAAACATTCGTTATCCAAGTGTTTATTAAATCAAAAGACAAGCCCAAAACTAAAACTAAAAAGATTTGATAAAGGACTCCTGAAACCGGCCCGATTACAACTAAGGCAGAGAGTATTGCGAAAAGAGAAGTTAAGGTCATTGTCGTTCCTGTTTTGAAAGAACTAAATATTCTCTCATTTAAACTTCCGTTAGTTCTTTTCAAGACCCTTGTCGTTAATAAAATATCTGTGTCTACCGAATAACCTATGAGCATAAGAAAAGCAATCACTCCTGCAATTGAAATTCTTATATTAAGAATGTCTATAAGAGTTAAAGTCATAATCATATCACCGAAGGCAGAGAGCACAACTGCGAAAGAAGGAACAAAAGTTCTAAAAATTAGAAAAACTACCAAGGCCATCAAAATAAATGCGAAGACTAAAGCCATTATCAGTTGCTTATAGAAATCTTTTCCTATTCCTGCCCCAGTAAATTCAAAACTAGAATTCTCATTCGTTAAATTGTAACCGAGATAATTTTGTAAGACTTTCCTTGAAGTCCCGGGAGAGGTTTTTGTCTCAAGAATAATTGAAGTTGTCTTCCCAGAAATTAGATTCTTAGTTTCTTTAACATTCAAAGAGTCTAATTTTGAAGAAACTCCATTCACAAGATTTGATTTATTAATGCTTCCATAGATCGTAATCAACGTTCCCCCTGTAAGAGAAACATCTTTATGAACTATATCTTGATTCTGAGAGTAAAAAATCCCTAGATAAAAAAAAGAAAATAAAAATAAAGAGAGGGGAATAAGTAAAAGCAATTTGTAATGCTTGTCGTGCAGTTTTTCTAAATTAATTTTTTTCATTTTACTATGCGCGGATCGGGACTCGAACCCGAGTCATCTGCTTGGAAGGCAGACATTCTACCACTGAACTATCCACGCTTAAAAATCCATCTTTTCTTCGATTAATAAATTTAACGTTATTAAACGCCCAAGACAGGATTCGAACCTGCGACCCCTTCCTTGCTCCAATTTTAGGAGGGAAGTGCTCTATCCAGACTGAGCTACTTGGGCTTGAGGGGATAGGTTGAACTTACTGAAATACTTGGATCGTCCATGCGAGAGAGAGGATTCGAACCTCCGTAGGCATAAGCCAACAGATCTTGAGTCTGCCCCGTTTGACCACTCCGGCACTCCCGCTTACAAACTTAAAGTTAAAGAAATAGTGTATAAAAACCTTTATAAGGCTAAGGATTTTAAGAAAAAAAGACGGCCATAATAAGATGGAAACACCTGTTCTCATTCCGAACACAGAAGTTAAGCATCTTATGTTGATGAGAGTAGTGTCCCAAAAGATGCCAAATCATTAAGCTGTCTTCCTTATTTTTTTAATGAAAAAGAATGTATCAAAAAAAGAAGCCGAAGAAAAGATTTCAGAATTCTTTAAAGATTTTAAAAATAAAACTTCTAAGGAATTTAAAAAAATAAATAAATTATCTATGAGTTATAGAATTCCTCTCAAAGAAAAAAGAAAATTATTCTGTAAAAAATGTTATAATCCTTATCTTAATTCTAAAATAAGAATAAAGAAAGGGAAAAAAATAATTATATGTGGAAATTGTGGACAAATCAGTAGATGGAAATTGAAATAATTTTATCCTTAAGATTTTCTAAATCGACTAATAATTTCTACAAAGTCTTCCTGTCCTAAAAACATCGCCCTGCAACATTGCCTGTCCAATCCAAGCTCATCTAAAGCCTTCTTCTCCGAAACTCCTTGAGAAATTTGTTTCTTATATTTTTCCCAAAGATGGGCAATCGGTTTTCCACAAGAAAAACACCTTATTGGAATTATCATTCTTTTTCTGCTCTTTTTCTTTATTTAAATCTTTTGTTTAGTTATTTTTAAGAAAAAAATAAATCCCAAATTGAATAGATTTTCTAAAAAAGAACAAGCTTCAAAATCAAATAGATTTTTAAAGGAAATTTCCTTTTTTAATAAACGAAAATGAGTAAAAGAAAAAAGATTAGAACCCGAGGAAAGCTTAGCTTTAGTAGATACTTTCAGAAATTTGAGGAAGGAAATTCTGTCGCAGTTGTCGCAGAACCTGCGGTAGCGAACAATTTTCCAAAAAGATTACAAGGACAAACAGGGGTCGTTTTAGGAAATGTTGGAAGATCTTATTCTATCTCAATAAAGAAAAAAAAATATCTTATCGAACCAATTCATTTAAAGCGAATAAAACAAAATGATAATAAAAAGTAAATCAGTAAGTATGGCAGAATCTTTAAAATACCTTCAGGATTCTGATAAAGAAAAGGAATTAAGGAGTTTCATACAGAAGTTCACTAAGAGGACCCCAGAGGATGGTGAAAAACTCAGAAATGCTTTAGATGAATTAGATATTTTAATATTAAACTCCGAAGATATCTCAAAAATAATTGATATCTCTCCAAAGACCCCAGAGGATTTAATTAAAACAATTCCTGGAAAAAGCCTAGAAGAAGATGAAACAAAAAAAATACTTGAAACAATTAAAAAAATCAAATAAAGGATACAAAAATGATGAAGAAGAATCTACATATAAAAACGAAAGTAAAGAGAATTACCATTAGAAGAAAGAGGAGTCTTAAATGAAAGCAAATGTGAAATTTTCATTCATCCTCAAAGGACAGGAGGGTGTTTTCGAATGAAAGCAAATGTGAAATTTTCATTCATCCTCAAAGGACAGGAGGGTGTTTTC
>CAYWQG010000003.1:7143-19591 GCA_964460635.1 Candidatus Woesearchaeota archaeon
AATGAAAGCAAATGTGAAATTTTCATTCATCCTCAAAGGACAGGAGGGTGTTTTCGAATGAAAGAAGATTATGCAATTGTTCTGGAATATTTACCGAATGGGTATCCTTTAGAAAATAAAAGAATTCCAATTATACAAGCAATCGGGGAAGGGAGTTTGATTCTTTTAGAACTAATTCCTAAAAAAGGGGTTAAGATTGATCCTGAAGAAAAAGTTTATATTGGTGAAGGAAAAAGAGAAAAGATTTCTTATATTTCTGAAAGATTAAAGCGAGAGAAACTCACAGAGTCTGCGAAGAATGAACTTAAAATAATTATTTCTCAGAGAATTGATCAAGATGAGGCTCGATTTTTGAAGTTCTTTAATGAGGCAATAGCTGTGAATAAAAGACTACATCAGTTGGAACTTCTTCCAGGATTAGGAAAAAAATATGTAAAAGAAATATTAAAAGAAAGAGATATAGAAAAATTCTCTTCCTTTGAAAATCTAAGAAAAAGGATTCCAAACCTTCAAGATCCTAAGAAAATCATAGAACGAAGAATTTTTAAAGAACTAACGGAATTTGAAAGATATAATTTATTAATATAATGAAACCAGAACAAAGTAATCAAAAAAAGCAAGTAAGAATAATTAGAGTATTCTCTAAAGATATGGAGGAGGATAGAAAAGTTTATCCAGCTTTAACGAAAGTTAAAGGAATTTCTTGGGCAATCTCAAATGCAATTTGCACTTCTTTGGGGATAGAAAAGACTAAAGAATTAAGAGATTTAACAGAAGAAGAAATGAATAAAATAATTACATTTAGGAAGAAACTTAAATTTCCCAGTTATCTTTTAAACAGAAAAAAAGATTTTGACAGTGGAGAAGACCTTCACTTAATCGGTGTTGATTTGGAACTGAAAAAAAGTTTAGATATAAGGCGCCTAAAGAAGATAAAAAGTTATAGAGGATATCGACACACCCTTGGGCTTCCTACGAGGGGTCAGAGAACGAGAAGTAATTTCAGAAAGAATAGAGTGAAAGGATCTGGAATTAAGAAAAAAAGTAAAAAATTAAGTAATAAAACTTTATAAAATGAAAAGAAAACATAAAAGTTATTCAAAACCAAAAAGACCTTTTGATAGTAAAAGATTTGAAGAGGAAGCAGAGTTGAAAAAAGAATTTGGATTGAAAAATAAAAGGGAAATTTGGAAAGCTGAGGCAAAAATAAAGGTTATAAGAAATAAGGCAAAAAAGATGATCTCAGAAAAAGAAGATAAGCAAAAGAGCCTCTTTAAACAATTAAACTCTTTGGGATTTGAAGTCAAATCAATAGCGGATGTTTTGGGAATGGAAGTAAAGGATTACTTAAAAAGAAGACTTCAAACTTTTGTTTTTCAAACGAATCTTGCTAAAACCCCTCGGGAAGCGAGACAATTAATAAGCCATAGGAAAATTCTTGTTAAGGGAAGTGTGGTAGATAAACCTTCTTATCTGGTTAAAGTTTCACAAGAAAAAGAGATTTCTCTAAGAAAAGTTATTCAAGAGAAAAAGATTCTTAAATCAGAAACTCCTGTTAAAGAAAAAATAGAGGAGGTTACAGTATAAATGGAAAATGAAGAAAAAGATTCAAAGATAGAAGCAGTTCTTAATGTTTATACCTCTTTTAATAATACAATAATTCATATGAGTGATTTGTCTGGTAGAACACTCCTAAAAGTCACTGGAGGAATGGTTACGAAGCACGGAAGATTAAAAGCTAATTCAACTATTGCTATGTTTATAATTAAAAAGATTGAAGATGAAGCAAAAGAATTAAAAATTTCTTCATTTTATTTAAGAATAAGGGCAAAGACTGGAAACAGTTCAAAGGGACCTGGTCTTCACACAATTATGAAAACTTTATCAAGAGATGGATTTAAAGTGTTGAATATTTTGGATTGCACGAGAATTCCAAGAGGTGGACCAAAAAAGAAAGGTGGACGAAGGGGGAGAAGACCTTGATGAACTTAATTAATCCTAAAAAAGAGATTCTCTCTCTTAAAATAAAAATAGGTGAAAGTCTGGCAAATTCGATAAGGCGAAGTGTTTTTGAGATTCCTGTTTTGGCCGTTAAAGAATTAGAAATTTCAAAAAATGGATCTCCTTTATACAACGAGACAATAGCACATCGTGTTGGACTAATCCCTCTGAAAAAAGGGACGATTCAAAATAAGAAAGCCCTTCCAAGTTTTAAATTGGATTGTGAAGGCCCTGGTTTTGTCTATTCAAGAGAAATGAAAGGGGAACCGGAATTACTTTCGGGGGATATCCCAATAACTTATTTAGGGGAGGAACAGAAATTAAATTTTGTTGCTAAAACTGAGATGGGAACTGGTTTGGAACATTCTAAATTTCTTCCAGGTTTTATTTTTTATAGAAAATTCTTTGATGTAAAAATAGACAAAAAATGTCCAAAAGAAATCCTTGAATTTCCTGGAGAATTTCTCAAAGAAGAAAAGGGAACCCTAAAAATGAGAGAGGGTTTAGATGAATCAACCTTAGTTAATTTTAGAGAATTCTCCAAAAAGTTTGGAAAGGATCTTGTAAAAGTGACTCCAACAGAAAACCTCTTTTTATCAATTGAATCTTTCGGTCAAATAACTCCTAAAAAGATTTTTGAAGAATCAATAAAGGAACTTAAAAAAAATCTGAAAGAATTCTCCAAAAAGCTATAACAATATTCCAAGCATCAACGAGTAGGTGGGGATGCCGGAGTGGTCAAACGGGCTGGACTAAGGATCCAGTGGCTTATTGCCTACGAGGGTTCGAATCCTTCTCCCCACATAAATTAAAATTGAAATACAAGATTTTATAAATAAAAAGAATTTTTCAAAATTATGAATTCAAATAGAAAAATAGAAAGAAGATTAAAGGAAAAGAAAAATGCTTCTTTAGTTAAAACTATAATCTCTTCCAAAAAACAAGAAGGCTGGAAAAATATTAGAAATAAACTTTTAGTGCCAAATCGTAAGAAAAAAATCCTAACTCTTACAGAATTAAATAAAAAATCAGAAGAAGGAAAAGGTTTTCTCTTTGTGGGAAAAATTCTTTCACAAGGAAGTTTTGAAAAAAAAATCCGGCTTGTTGCATCTTCATTTTCTAAAGTTGCAGAAAAAAAATTATTGAAAGCCAATTGTAAACTTTCTACAATAGATGAAGAAATACTAAAAAACCCTAAGATGAATGGCCTGGAGATAATAGAATGAAATTAATAGATGGAAAAGGAAATATCCTTGGACGACTTGCAAGTCTTGTGGCAAAGGACCTCCTTAAAGGAGAAGAGGTTAGAATTTTTAATTGTGAAGAAGTCATTATAAGTGGTTCAAGAAAAGTAGTGAAATCTAAATTTGAAGAATTAAGACGAAAGGGAAGTAAAGGTAGTCTCAAAGGTCCTAAAATTCCTCGTGTGAGTTATAAGATTGTTAAGAGGAGTATTAGAGGCATGCTTCCAAATTATAGGGTTGGACGAGGGAGGTTGGCTTATAAAAGACTCCTCTGTTACAATGGACTTCCGAAAGAGTTTGAAGGTAAAAAGGTTGAGAGTTTAAATGTAATTAAAGATATAAAACATATTAAGGTTAAAATTTTAGAAAAATGAAAACAGAAAAATTAATCCTTTCTTCAGGTAAGCGATCAAGAGCTAAGGCGAGAACTTCCATAAAACCGGGGAATGGTTCTATAAGAATAAATAAAGTGCCTTATCAGAACTTGGGCTTTCTCGAGAGGTTAGAAATAGAAGAAGTTTTACTCATTACTAAGAAGATTTTAAAAAAATTAGATTTTGATATTTCTGCAAGAGTTTCTGGAGGAGGAAAGAATGGGCAAATAGAAGCTGTAAGGATGGCTATGAGTAAAGCTATAATTACTTTTTCAAAATCGAAGGAATTAGAATTGGCGTTCTCTCAATATGATCGTAACATCCTTGTCGCAGATGTCCGAAGAAAAGAACCAAATAAACCTGGAGATAGTAAGGCAAGAAAGAAAAGACAAAGTTCTAAAAGATAAATTAAATTAGTTTTAAATTCTCTAATTTGTCTTGAACATGATTGAAGAGTGTGGAAGAAATTATTTGTTGATGTTCTCCTTGAAAAATAGATTTATTGAATTTTACTTTTCCAAGATAAGTAAAATTTGTTAATATTTTTTTTAAACCATTAACTGAAAGTTTATGTTTTTTTGAGAGCTGTCTTAGGCTTATTTTCTCGTTAAGAAAATTCTCAAAGATTTCTTCGACTTCTCTAAAATTATCTGCAGGAACTAATTTCTTTCCATAAAATTTATACCCAAAAGGTGCCCTCGAGACAATCCTCCCACTTTGAACAACCCGCGCCATTCCTTCTTTCTTCCCCTCCTCTAAGTAAAACAAACCTCTTCTAAAAGAACTTAAAAAACTTTTATCTACTTTTTCAGAGACATATGATTTGAATTTATCTTCTTCATTTGGGGAAAATTTTAAACAAAAGGGGCAAAGAAAAGCCTCGAATTTTTTTTCATTCTTCTCAGAGAAGAACCCACATTTTTCACATTGTTGAGATTGCATTTGATAATATCTGTTTTAAAATTTAAAGGTATAAAAGATTTACTAAACTTTAAAAACAAAGCTTACTTTTAACGCCTATGAGAAAATTTGGACTTTCAGAAGAATTAATTAGAGAAATTTCCAAAAAAAATAAAGAACCTTCTTGGATGTTGAAGAAAAGACTTTTAGGCTACAAGATTTTTAAAAAAAAAGTTTTACCTGATTGGGGCCCGGATTTAAGTGAGTTAAATCTGGATAAAATAAAATATTTTAAAGAGTCTCTTGGAAAAAAGAATTCAAATAAATGGGAGGATGTTCCGAAGGAAATAAGGGAGGTATATGAAAGACTTGGTATTCCAAAAGCAGAAAAAGAATCTTTGGGAGGAGTTGGAGCCCAATATGATTCTTCTATTGTTTATCATAACTTAAAGAAAGAATTAGAAAAAAAGGGCGTTGTCTTCTTGAGTTGTGGAGATGCTTTAAAAAAGGAATCCAAATTAATGAAAAAATATTTTATGACCTCTTGTGTTCCAATCGGGCTCCATAAATTTTCTGCATTACACGCAGCAGTCTGGAGTGGGGGAACTTTCATTTATATTCCTAAAAATACAAAAGTAGAACTACCTTTGCAAGCTTACTTTAGAATGAATGAAAGAAGCGGCGGGCAATTTGAACATACTTTAATAATTGTGGATGAGGGCTCAGATTTACATTATATTGAGGGATGTTCGGCACCGAAAAATCAGGAAAGTTCTTTACATGTTGGATGTGTTGAAATTTTTGTTATGAAAAATGCGAAGATGAAGTATTCTTCAATAGAAAATTGGAGTAAAAATGTTTATAATTTGAACACAAAAAGGGCAATCGTCGAGGAGAATGGAAAAATAAGCTGGGTTAATGGAAATTTAGGAAGTAAAAAAACTATGCTTTATCCTAGTAGTTTTTTAATTGGAGAAAATTCTCGAAGCGATTATTTAGGAATTACTTACGCAGGAAAGGGCCAATTTCAGGATACTGGGTGTAAAGTTTATCACCTTGCTCCAAGAACGAAATCATATATTTTAAGTAAAAGTATAAGCAAGGATGGAGGTATAAGCTCTTATAGGGGATTAGTTAAAATAAGTCGGGGGGCGGTAGACTCAGTCACGAGTGTTAGTTGTGAAGGACTCTTACTTGACAAAAAAAGTGTCTCAAAAACTTTTCCAAGTATGGAGATTAAAGAGAATAAAGTTTTGGCAAATCACGAAGCAAAAATTGGTTCAATCGATCAGGAGCAATTATTCTATTTAAAGAGTCGGGGTTTGAACGAAGAAGAGTCTATAAAATTAATTATAGCAGGATATATAGAACCAATTGTAAAAAAGTTGCCTTTAGAATATGCGGTTGAATTAAATAAATTGATTGATATTGAAATTGAAAAAGAACTCAATAAAAAATAATTAAATTAAAAATGAATATAAAAAAGATTAGAAAAGATTTCCCTTTCTTTAAAAATAACCCTGGATTAGTTTATTTAGATAATGCTGCAACAACCCAAAAACCAAAAGAAGTTATAAACAATCTAAAAGATTTTTATGAAAGAAAAAATTCAAATATTCACCGAGGACTCTACAAATTAAGTGAAGAGACAACAGAAAATTATGAAAATTCTAGAGGGGGTGTTGCAAATTTCATAAATGTAAAAGCAGAAGAAATAATCTTCACGAGTGGAACTACAAATTCTTTAAATTCTCTCTCAAGAAATATAGGTAATATAATTCCCCCAGGAAAAACAGAAATTCTAATTAGTGAAATGGAACATCACTCAAATATTCTTCCTTGGCAAAGACTTGCAGAAAACAAGTCTTTAAAATTAAAATTTTTTAAAACAACTAAAGATTTTAAATTAGATTTAGAAGATTTAAAAAAAAAGCTCTCAAAAAAAACAGCAATACTTTCTTTTAACCACATCTCAAATACTCTTGGAACGATCAATCCCATAAAAGAAATAACCTCTATGGGAAAAGAAAAGGGGGCAATTTGTATTGTTGATGCTGCTCAAAGTATTGGGCATAAAAAAATAGATATAAAAAAAATAGGTTGTGATTTCCTTGCGTTTTCTTCTCATAAAATGCTTGGCCCTCTGGGATCTGGTGTTTTGTATGGAAAGAAAGAACTCTTAGGAAAGATGAACCCATTTGATCTTGGAGGTGGGATGGTAAAAGATGTTTTCGAATTAAATTACATTCCAAAAAAGATTCCTTCTAAATTTGAAGGTGGAACTCCAAATATTGTTGGAGCCCTTGGAACAAAGGTAGCTATTGAATATATAAAAAAGATTGGACTGGAAGAAATAGAAAGACAAGAAAAAAAATTAATGAAACACACATTAGAAGGATTGAAAGAAATAGAAAATATAAAAATTTATAATCCTGGAATAAAAGATAGTGGTGGAATTGTTTCATTCAATTTAAAAAATTTGCATGCGCACGATGTTGCTTCTCTTCTTGATGATTATAAAATTGCAATAAGGGCAGGACACCATTGTACGATTCCTCTTTTAAGAAGTTTAAAAATTAATAGCACGGCAAGAGGAAGTTTCTACTTTTATAATACTCTTGAGGAAGTCAATAAATTTGTGCAGGCTTTGAAAGAAATTAATCAAAAATATGGAAAATAAAGAAATGTACCGAGAAGAATTATTGGAGTTGTATAAAAATCCGCTCAACTTTGGAAAATTAAAAAAGTTTTCTTCCGAAGCTAAAGGGGAAAATGAAAGTTGTGGAGATTCAATTCATATACAAATATTAACGAATGGAAAAATAATAAAGGATATAAAATTTGAGGGAATTGGTTGTGTTCTTTGCTTAGCTTCAACTTCCCTCGTGACAGAAAAATTAAAGGGAAGAAATATTGAAGAAGTTAAAAAATTAGGTGAGAATTTTGTTTTTAAAACTCTTGGCTTTGAACCCCTTCCGGCAAGAGTAAAATGTACTACTCTTGGTTTAGAGACTATAAGGGAGGCTTTATGGAAAAATTAGAGATAAAAAATTTAGAGGTTCTATGTGGAGAGAAAAAATTATTAAAAAAGATAAACATCTCTATAAACGTGGGAGAAACCGTTCTTCTTCTTGGTCCAAACGGCGCTGGAAAAACAGTTTTGGGAAAAGTTATAATGGGGCACCCAGCTTATAAAATAAAAAAAGGAAAAATAATGTTAAATGGAAAATCAATAAATAAATTAGAAACAGAAGAGAGAGCTAAAAAAGGAATCTTTTTGTCGTTTCAAGAACCTGAACAAATAAAAGAAATTAGTCTATCTAAATTTCTTAGAAAAATTGTCAGAAAAAAGAAAGAGATTTCGATTTTTGAATTTAAAGATCGTCTTAAAGAAATGGAAGCAAACTTGGAATTAAAGGATGATTTTTCGGAGGAAAGTTTAAATGTTACTTTTTCTGGAGGTGAGAAGAAGAAATCAGAAATCCTTCAAATGATCTCCCTCTCCCCGAAGTTTATCATCTTAGATGAAATCGACTCTGGTTTAGACATAGACTCCCTGAAAATAGTTTTTGAAAATATAAAGAAATTTATAAAGAAGGAAGATAAAGGACTCTTGATAATTAGTCATAATGAATCTTTATTAAAATATATAAAACCAGATAGATTTTACGTTTTAAAGGAAGGGAGAATTGTTTTAAAATCCTCCTCGGAAAAGCTTTTGAAAGAAGTTTATAAAAAAGGCTTCTCCTGGATTGAAAGACCTAATTGAGAATTCTATCGAGGGGAGATCTTATTTTTTTTAACTCCTTTGTTGATATATGAGTATAGATTTGTGTAGTAGCCAGGTTTGAATGTCCTAAAAGCTCTTGAATTTTTCTTATATCAACACCCGCCTCTAAAAGATGAGTTGCAAAAGAATGTCTCAGGGTGTGTGGATGAACATCTTTTTTTATACCTGCCCGCTTAGCAGCTCTCTTGACAATCTTCTGGATATTCCTCGAGGACAAACTACCACGATAAGAATTAAAAAGAAGCTCTTCTTTATTTTCTTCTTGCTTTATTGTCTGTTCTTTTAATGCTGAAACGAGTATTTTTGGTATATTAAACATCCTATCTTTTTTACCTTTTGCTTTTCTTATGAATCCAACACCTTCTTCAAAATTTAAATCTCTTATTTTAAATGAAACAATTTCTGAGACCCTCATTCCACAAGCATAAACTAGGCTTACCATTAAATAACTTTTCTTATTCTTTAAAACAGATAAAAGTTTTTTAACCTCCTCCTGAGTTAAAACCACAGGAATCTTTGTTTCTTTTTTTGGTCTTTTTATTTTCTTAGTTATATCTTTATCAAGAATATTTATATAAGCATATTTTATCGCAGAGAGAAAAAGAATTATTGATGAAGGAGACTTGTCAGAAAATTTCTCTGCCATATAAAATTTAACGTCATTCATAGTCATCTCTTTTGGATTCTTCTTAATAAAATTTAAGAGAGCTATATTGGCATTTAGATAATTTCTAAGAGTATAGTTTGAACTTTTCGAGATTTTTAATTCTATTTGTAATTTTTTTAAAAAATCTTCTTCCATCTATTTAGATTTCAAATCTTTTTTTTAAATCTGAAAAAAATTGTTTATTGTTTTTGAATAAAATAGTTTTCATACCTAACTTTTCTGCAGGAACAAGATTCCATCTTTGATTGTCTACGAATAATATTTGAGAATATTTTAAATTCAATTTTTTTTTCAAAAGTTTATAGATTTTGATATTTGGTTTTCTTAATCCAACTCGGTCAGAAATTATTACTGGAGAAAAATTTTTATAAAATTCTTTCTTTACCATTACTTTTTCTGAGAGTGGCCATTGATCTGAAAGGATTGAAATTTGGTAACCTTGTTTTTTTAATTCTAAAGATCTCCTATAAAGCTCTTTATTAATTTTGAAATATTTTTTATAAATTTTCTCATATAGTTTTTTCAACTTTTCTTTGGGAGTTTGTAAATTATAAGAAATTATTTTCAATAATTCTGTAGGAGAAATTTTTCCTTCAATTGATTTTGAATAAGCGCTATCTATAGAATCAAAATAAAAATCTAAGGATAATTTTAATGATTTTGCAACCTCTGCATGTATCCCGGGATTCTTCTTAGAGCTTTTATAATTCTTATCGGTAACTAAAACACTTCCAATGTCAAAAACAATTGCTTTAATTTTCATTTTACACTTCAAGTTGTACGAACTTATTTAAATAATCTTCTATATAGATAATTTTATAAATCATTAAACTTCGGTGGTATAAAGTAGAATTGATTTGAGTTACTCTTGTAGTGTTTTCTATGGGTAGAATTCTTGAACAAAGATACTTTAGTAGAATGGAGGAAGAAAAATGAGTAAAAGAATATATGTTGGGAATTTGCCTTTTAGTGTTGGCCAGAAAGAACTTAGAGAGCTTTTCGGAAAATATGGAAAGATTGAAGATGTAGAAGTTATCTCTGATAGGTTCAATGGTAGATCTAAAGGCTTTGGTTTCATAACTTTTGAGAATGATGGAGATGTTGCTGCAGCAATTGCTGGAACAAATGAAAAAGACTTCAATGGAAGAGCCTTAAAAGTTAACGAAGCTAGACCAAGAGAAGAAAGAACAGATACAAGAAGAAGATAATTCTTCTTATTTTGTTCGTACAATGTATATTGTACGAATGTTTTTTATTTTTTTTATTTTTTGAGGTGTTTTTGTTCATTAAGGTTACCTTTGTATCTTAATAGAGAAATTAGAAGATCGAATTAAGATATAAATGATTAAGGTTTGAGGGTTATTCAAAGAAAGATCTTGAATCTATGAGCAAACCTTAAAACAGCACATTTAGGTAATCTGATGAAACAGTTCTTATTATGAATGAATTCAATCCTACTTTAAAAAGAATTGAAAAAGAAAATAGTTTTTAGATAATATTTTAGAAAGTTTCCTCAAAGATTGTTAATTTGTAAACACGCTTCTAACTAAGGAATCATTTTTAGAACTCCTTTCAACCTCTTTAATTATTTTCTCTATAAATTAGTCGAAAGAAATTTTAGTAAGAAATTAAAATAAGAGAATACTGTAATAAATTGTAGTTCTATGAAGAGATTAATTGAAGGAGGTTTCTTGTTTAAATTTGAATAATTAATTAGATTAATAAAATTTTTTTAAAGATCCAATTTAGCTCAGAAATCAGAGGAATTTTGAAGAAAGAGTTGGTTTTCAAAAATAAAATAATTAAGATTTTGTAATTCTACTTAGTAGATCCTAATAAAAAAACCAAATGAATTTGAAACTTTTGTTTCTAAAAGATTTTAATTATTTTATTTTTGAAAACTTTGTTCATTAAGGTTACCTTTGTTAAGAGATTTAAATTTAATAAAATAAGGGGAAAATAATTGAGTTTGATTTTTAGGTCTTTTATTTAGTTTGGTAGAGTTTTTATAAATTAAATTTTTAAAAAAGAGATTAAAAACACCTGTTTGTTGTTTAAGGGTGTTTAAACAGCTGTTTGGACAGCTGTCCAAAAAAGAAAGAATAGATTAAAATAAATTAAAAAAAGTATAATTCTTTTTTATCGAGGGAAAAGTTTTTAAACTAAACAAATATAAAAGTATTATGTTTAAATGGTTCTTTAAAAAAAGAGGTTATAGAGAAATAAAAGAAGAAACTAAGAAAGGTTTTCTTTCAGTAAAAAAAGATATGGAAGGTCTTAACCTTAATTTAGATGATCTAAAAGAAGAAGAAGAAAAACAAAAAAAAGAAATTATTGAAATACTAAAAGATTTATCGACGATAAAAGAAGATATTCTAAATTTAAAAAACTTTTTTGTTATTTCTGGAGAAAAAGATTCTAAGAAAAAGATTAAAATAAACAAACAGCTGTCCAAAGAACAAACAGGTGTTTATGCTGTTCAAACAGCTGTTCAAACAGCTGTTCAAACAGCTGATTTAAGCCAATTTTCTATAACTGAAAGAGCAATTATTTGGATTCTATTAAATTCTGATTTAAAATTAAGTTATACAGACCTTTCTGCTATGTTGGGAAAAGAAAAATCAACGATTAGAGGCCAAATAAACACTATAAAACAGAAAAGTGAGAGTTTAATTGAAGAAATAGTTGAAAGAAATGGGAAAAAAAGGGTATATATACCCCAAAAAATAAAAGAAAATCTATTAAAAAGGTCAAAAGTGAGGATAAGATAGCTTAGAAAAGGAATTATATCTTATAGAGGGAAATTGTTTTTTTTTCTATGTAAAAAAGAGAGGGATAAGAGAATTTTTAAGATGTAATGGAAGATAAAATATAATCGGTAGACCGAAAATCTAAAGATTTCTAAGTTTAAGTATACCTGAAAGAGAGAACCCTTTCTTAAATTCTGTTGAGATGTTTAAGATAATATTTTTATTATTTATTTTATTCTTTTGTATAGGTATCCCCTTGAAAATTAACCTTCTAACATAATCTCTGACGGAACTTTCAGTAAGATTAATTCTTTTTGAGATCTTAGAATAATTTGATCCATTTTCTTCTTCGTCAAATTGGTATATAATTGAAAAAATTAAAAATTCTTGAGGGGTTAGTGTTTTAAATTTTATTCTTATTTCTTTCTGAATAGAGTCTAATTTTTCTAAAACATCCAAAGCATCCTTAAAAGAATTTTCTGTGGACTTATTTGGTGTAATTAGATTCATTGATTGCTGTAAAAAACTATCAAATTTCTGTTCGTCCCCTTTAAAATTAGAGTTTTTTATGTGTCTGTCTGTCTGTCTGTCTGTCTGTCTGTCTGTCGAAACCCCCCCATTTCCAGTGGAAATCTCTTGATTTTGGTCATTTAAAGGCTTGAAAACCTGTCTGTCTGTCGAAGAAATGTGTCTGTCTGTCGAAGAAATGTGTCTGTCTGTCT
>CAYWQG010000004.1:0-17767 GCA_964460635.1 Candidatus Woesearchaeota archaeon
GAAGGAATCAAAGATTCCGCCTCTTTGGGTTCAAGTGGATCGGAAGGAATCAAAGATTCCGCCTCTTTGGGTTCAAGTGGATCGGAGAAAAAATCAAAGGTTAAAAAAGAGGAAATAATAAAACCAAAAAAGTCTGAGGCAAAAGTCTTTCAAAAGGGACTTCCTTTCTCGCACAAACAAGCAATAGCAATCTGTAGAAACATTCGATATAAAAGGATAGGAGATGCTATAGATTTTTTAGAACAAGTTAAGATAAAGAAAATCTCAGTAAGAATGAAAGGAGAAATCCCCCATAGGAAAGGAAGAGGTATCACATCTGGAAGGTACCCTATAAAAGCCGCCGATTATTTTGTGAAATTATTAAGACAATTGGGAAGTAATTCAAAAGAAAATGGATTGGAAGAAGTAATAATAAGTGAAGCAGTTGCAAATAAAGCTACGAGGCCCAGAAAAAGATTTGGTGGATCAAAAAAAAAGGCAAATGTTCTTTTAGTTTCACGAGCACCGATAAAGAAATCGAAAAAGAAAAATGAATAAAAATAGAAAAATTATAAGCTTAAAAAAAGAAGAATTTAAAGTAAAGGAATTCATAAAAAGTTTTTATGCAAAGGGAAAAGTAAGTAAAGTTACCCTTGAGTATACCCCAGTTGGAGAGAAAATAATAATCTTTACAGATAAAATTGGACTTATAATCGGAAAGGGAGGGGAATTAATTAGAAAAATCACAGAAGATATAAAAAAGAAGTTCAATTTGGAAAACCCACACATAGAAGTCGAGGAAGTTACGCAACCTGCATTGGATGCTCAGTTAATGGCTGATGAAATCGCATTGAGTCTTGAGAGATTTGGCCCCTTAAAGTTTAAAGTAGTTGCATATCGGGCTTTACAAAAAATGATAGGTGCAGGAGCCATTGGAGTAGAAATAAGAATAAATGGAAAAGTTCCTAGTTCAAGAGCAAAGGGATGGAGATTTGCACAAGGGTATCTTAAAAAAACAGGAGATAGTGCAAAGGTTGTGAGAAGGGCTCAAACAAGGGCAGAAACAAAACCGGGGACAGTAGGAATAAGGGTCAGTATTTTTCCTCCAGGAGAAGTTATTAAAGGAAAAATAGAAATTACTGAAGAGATTATCACCTCTCTAAAAAATTTAAAAAAAAATAAGGAAAAATGAAAATAAAAGAAATAAACTTGATGGGAAAGAAAGAGAAAGAAAAGAAATTAAAAGAATTAGATAGGGAATTAATGAAATTAAAAGTTAATGCAACTAAATCTGGAGGCTCAAAGATCAAAGAAGCTAAAAAAGTAATAGCAAGAATTAAAACTTCATTGAATTTCGAAAAATCACCTAAAAATAAGGCATTTAAAAATTCCTCAAAGAAGGATACTCAAGAAAAATGAATACAAATATCTGTCCAAAATGTGGGTTACCCGAGGGGATTTGTATCTGTGAAAAAATTGCAAAAGACTCTCAGGAAATAAACGTTCGATTGGACAGAAAAAAATATGGAAAGATGATTACGATTATTGAAGGTTTTGGAAAAGGAATTGATGTAAAAAGCATATCAAAAAAGTTGAAAAACAGTCTTGCTTGTGGTGGCACTTATAAAAAAAAGGAAATAGAACTTCAAGGAGATCATCAAAAAAAAATAAAAAAATTGCTCGTATCAGTGGGGTTCGAGGAAGATTCAATTAAAATTCAAAAATGGAAAACAAAAACAGAGAAATAAAAATAGAAAAAGTCGTACTTAATGTTGGAGGAATTGGAGAGGAACTTGAAAAAGGGGTTAAACTCCTTAATCTAATTAGTAATAGAACTATTGCAAGAATGAAATCTAAAAAAAGAATACCTTCTTTAAATGTGAGACCTGGGTTGGAAGTTGGAGGGGTAGTGACAATAAGAAAGGGGTTATCTATCTTTCTTAAAAAGATGCTTTTAGCTATAGACAACAAACTAAAAAAGAAGCAGATCAGTGAAAATAATTTTTCCTTTGGAATTAAAGAGTATATAGAAATTCCTGGAATGGAATATCAAAGAGATCTTGGGATAATGGGCCTCGATGTTTGTGTCGTCTTCAAAAGAGCTGGAAGAAGGGTTGGATTAAGAAAAATGAAAAAAGGTAAAGTTTCAAAAAGACAAATAATCTCTCGAGAAGAAATAATTAAATTTATGGAGGATAATTTTCAAACGAATTTTTTCTAAGGAATTTTATTTAAAATGACAGCAAATACAAGATTTTTATTCATTAAAATTGGATTTAGGAGTAAATTCAAATGACGGCAAGTGATTGGAGAAAAATATTGAAACAACTTAAAAATAAGCCTGAAAAAAAGAAGAAATTTTTAAAGCATAATAAACCAAAAGAAAGGAAGATTGGAATAGCAGTTAAGAAATGTGAAAGATGTGGAAGATTCGGAGCACACATCAGTTCTTACGGTCTCAATCTCTGCCGAAATTGTTTCAGAGAAACAGCGGAAAGTATTGGGTTTAAAAAATATATATAAAATGTCACAAGATATAACTGCGGACGCATTGAATATGATGCGAAACGCTAAAAAGGTTGGAAAGAAAGAAATTGAAGTTAAGATAGTTTCGAATCTCTTAATTGAAGTTTTAAAAATAATGAAACAGAAAGAAGCAATTAAAGGTTATAAAATAAATCTTAAAACTAATTCAATAAAAATTAAATTGGGAAGTTTTTTTGAATGTAAATCTATAAAACCAAGAGGAAGAGTCAGAAAGAAAGAGATTGAAAAATATAAAAGAAGATACCTTCCAGCAAGAAATCTTGGAACGATTATAATTTCCACAAACAAGGGTTTATTGACCCATGAAGAGGCCTGGAAAGAAGGGATAGGGGGATGCTTAATTGCATTTTTTTACTAATGAAAAAAGATTTAATTAAAGAGATAGAAATACCAGAAGGAGTTAGTGTAGAAGTAGAAAATAGTCTTTTAAAAATTGAGGGCGTCGAAGGAAAATCTCAAAGAAAATTTGAACTATCTGGTATAACTTTCAAAAAGAAAGATAAAAAGATAATCTTGGAAAAAATTAATGGCACAAGAAAAGAGAAGAGAAAAATTAATTCAGTTTCATCTCATATAGAGAATATGTTCATAGGGGTCCAAAAGAAATTTGAATACCAATTAAAGGTTGTCTTCAATCATTTTCCAATAACTGTAAAAATAGAAGGAAATAAAGTAACGATAAAAAACTTTTTGGGAGAGAAGAAAGATAGAAAAACAATCTTGCTAGAAGGTGTCGAAACAGAAATAAATAAGGATTTAATCAAAATTCGTTCAGTTGACAAAGAACTCGCCGGACAATCTGCAGCAAATTTAGAAGTTGCAACGAGAATTAAAAATAAAGATAGAAGGGTTTTTCAAGATGGAATTTTCATAATAGATAAAGCAGGGAGGAAAATCTAATGAATTTCTTAAGAAGAAGTTGGGATCGTTTTTCTAAGCTTGGAAGGAAACGAAAGAAGAAACAAGTTTGGAGGAAACCTAAGGGAAGAGACAATAAAATGAGAGATTTAAGAAGAGGATATCCTAAAGTGGTTCGAATAGGTTATAAGAAAAAAGATAATAAAAGAACTCCAATCGTTCTTAATCTTGCTGAATTAAACCGGATAAAAAAAGGGAGTAAGATTATCATTGGGAAAGTTGGAAAAAAGAAGAAGTTTATGTTAATAAATAAAAGTAAGGAATTGGGTATTGAAATAGAAAAAATTAATATTAAAAAATATTTGGAGAAAAAAGAAAATGAATTTAAGAAGTAAAAAAATACTAGCAAAAAAAGTTTTAAAGGTTGGAAAAGGAAGAATCCTCTTTGTAGAAAGCCGTCTAAAAGAAATAAAAGAAGCTTTGACTAAACAAGATATAAGAGATCTCAAAGAAGATGGAGCGATTCTTACAAAAGATGTAAAAGGAAGGAAGACAAATAAGGTTTCAAAAAATGTCCGAAAAGTTGGGAAAGTAAAAATAAAAGTAAATCGAAGGAAACAAGATTATGTCATATTGACACGAAAGTTAAGAAGATATCTTAAGGAAATGAAAAAACAAGGAAAAATCTCAAAAGAAGAATTTAAGGATGCTCGAAAAAAAATAAGAAATAAAAAATTTAGAAGTAAGGCACATTTGAAAAGTAAAATAGGAGGAGGGAAACTATGAGTGAAGAGATTTGTCAAGATAGAACTTGTCCGAAGCACGGTAGATTAAAAACGAGGGGGAATATATTTCAAGGAGGAATAACAAAAATTTTTCCAAGAAGATTAGTTATAGAATTTGAAAGAATGATTTATTCAAGAAAATATGAAAGATATTTCAAATCAAGAACAAAAATTCATGCAAGATTGCCTTTCTGTATGCAGGGAGAATTAGTGGTTGGAGATCAAATCAGAATCAGAGAGTGTAGGCCTTTGAGTAAAAGAATTCATTTTGTTGTAATAGAAAAGTTGAAAAAGAAATCTGAGATTGATGGAGGAAGAAAATGATTAATTTTAAAAATAAACAGGGAGGATTAATTTAAAATGAAAGCAGTCTCTGCGAGAACAACAGCTGGATTAAATATCGGTTCGATAGTAATCGCTTCAGATAATAGCGGTGCTAAGAAGGTAAAAATTGTTTCAGTTAAACATGGTAAAGGTAAAAAAAGAAAACAAGGATGCGCAAAAATTGCGGATTGGGTAAAAGTTAGTGTGAGAAAAGGAATTCCTGAAATGAAGGGAAAGGTGTTTGATGCAATTGTTATAAGAGAGAAAAAAGCTTATAGAAGATTAAGTGGTGAAAGAGTCTCTTTCGAAGATAACGCTGTAGCAATATTAAAGGACACTAAAGGAAATCCAAAAGGAACTCAGATTAAAGGTCCTGTTGCAAAGGAAATTTTAGAAAGATGGCCCTCAGTTGCAAAAATAGCCTCAACAATATATTAAAATGAAAAAAGAATTTTCAAAAAAATGGAAAGGAAGTAAGTTACCCCGAAAACAAAGGAAATACAGAGCAAAGGCTCCTCTAAGTATTATGAGGAAGTTTTTAAGTGTAGCTCTTTCCAAAGAATTGAGAGAGAAACATAAAAAGAGAAACATTGTCGCAAGAAAGGGAGATTTAGTTAAAGTTATGGTTGGAAAATTCAAAGGAAAAACTGGAAAAATAGCCCAGATTAAAATAAAAACCTCTAAGATAGATATAGAAGGAATACAAGTAAAAAAACACGATGGCTCAAAGGCCAGTATACATATGCAACCTTCAAATTTACAAATCTTGGAATTGTATTCGGAAGACCCAAAGAGAAAAATAACCAAAGAAAAAAATGAAATATCAAAAAAGAAATAAAGCACCAAAAAATTGGCCAATAAGGAGAAAAGGAAGTAAGTATGTAGTAAATTGTAATTTTAATCGACGAATGGGTTTGCCTATTTTAATAATTTTAAGAGATCTCTTAAAAATTGTTGAAACAAAAAATGAAGCAAAAAAAGTACTTCTCTCTGGGGGAATTTTAGTTAATAAAAAAGAATTGAAGGAAGAACGAGCACCGGTAAGTCTATTTGATATCTTAGAAATAAAGAATATGAAAAAAAGTTATGGAATGTTTCTTTCAAAAAGTGGGAAGTTTGAATTGAGGGAAGTTCTCGGAGAAAAAAGAAATCAAAAAGTTTCTAAAATTTTAAATAAAAAGATTTTGAAGGGAAATAAAACACAACTAAATTTTTTGGGGGGAAAGAATATACTTTCAGAACTTAAATGTGAAACTAATGATTCTGCTCTCATCGACTTAGAAAAAAATAAGATAAAAAAAATACTCCCATTAAAGAAAGGCTCTGAAGTTTTAGTCCTTTCTGGAAAAAAGATAGGAGAAAGGGGAAAAATAAATGAGAAACTTGAAGGGTTTGTAAAAGTTCAAATTGAGGAAAGGGAGGTAAAATTGCCTATGAAGCAAATTGTTGTAATAAAATGACTAAAGCAAAAAAAGTTTTAAAAAGGAGAAGGAGAGAATTTAAAACAGATTATCTTAAAAGATTAAAATTATTAAAAAGTGAAAAACCAAGGTTAGTATTTAGAAAAACAAATAAATATTTGGAGGCTCAATATGTACTTAGCGAAGATGCTCAGGATAAGGTTCTATTTGGAATTACCTCAAAAGAGTTACTCAAATATGGTATGCCAAAAGAAGCAAGCCTTAAATCAATTCCAAGCAGTTATCTTTTTGGAATTTTATTTGGGAAGTTTATAAAAAAGAAAAAATTGAAAAAACCAATTTTAGATTTTGGAATGTTAAGAATATTACATAAGAGCAAAATCTATGGTTTTTTAAAAGGTCTTCTCGATTCTGGAATTGAAATAAAATGTGAAGAGAAGTTTTTTCCGGAAACAGAAAGGATTAGTGGAAAAGATTTAAAGATTAAAATTCCCTTCGAAAAAATAAAAAAGGAAGTATTACAATATGAAAAATAAAAGAAATTTTAGAGGAAAGGGAAAAAGGCCCCAGAGGGGCCCAACACGTGCAGAGCGTTTAGAAGCCTGGGTTCCAAAAACACTCTTAGGTAAAGAAGTAAAAGAAGGAAAAATAAAGGAAATAGATGAAATTCTCGATTCTGAAAAAAGGATTTTAGAACCAGAAATTGTGGAAAGTTTATTAGAGTTAAAGGAAGAACCAATATTAATCGGACAATCCAAAGGTAAATTTGGAGGAGGAAAACGAAGAGCCTGGAGACAAACGCAAAGAAAAACTAAAGAAGGAAATATTCCGACTTTTTCAACTATGGAAGTTGTTGGAGATGAGAATGGGCATATAGGGTTAGGTGTTGGAAAGTCTAAAGAAACCTTGCCTGCACTTAATAAAGCATTGAAAAAAGCAAAGATGAATTTAATGAAAATAGAAAGAGGTTGCTCTTCTTTTGAATGTAAATGTGATAAGCTACATACAATTCCTTTCAAAGTAAAAGGAAAATGTGGAAGCGTTCGAATAACATTAATTCCAGCACCTCAAGGAACAGGGCTGGTGGTTACGAATGAATTGAAGAAAGTTCTAAGATTGGCAGGAATAGAAGATGTTTATAGTAAAGGTTTTGGGGAAAAAAGAACCACTTTTAACCTTGTAAAAGCGTGTTTTGATGCGTTGGAAAAAACTAAATTAAAGGAATTTTCTAAAAACTAAAATGTTGTGTATAATAAGAATTAAAGGAGAAGTTAAAGTGAATGCAAAGATAGAGGAAACTATGGGAAGATTAAGATTAAAAAAGAAGTACTCTTGTGTTGTTCTACAAAATCCTTCAAAATCAAATTTAGGAATGATAAAGAAAATTTATAGTTTTGTTGCCTTTGGAGAAATAGATGAAGAGACTTACAAAAAATTGATAGAAATTCGTGGAAAATTAATAGATAAAAGTAAGAAGAAAAATATCGAAAAAATAATAAAAGAATTAAAAGAAGGAAAAAGTTATGAAGAGGTTAATCTTAAACCTTATTTCGCTTTGCATCCTCCAAGAGGGGGAATTGATTCAAAGAAACATTTTGGAGTTAGAAAAGGAGTATTAGGAAATCACAAAGGAAAAATAAATAAATTAATTGAGAGGATGTTATGAAAATTAAAAAAAGAAGTAAAGAATCAAGGATGCATGGTCACGGAATGGGAACCCATGGAGGAGGGGCTAGAAAGAAAAGGAAAGGTTCAGGACATCACGGAGGAAAAGGACTTGCAGGAACTGGAAAAAGAGGAGATCAGAAAAAAACACTTATAACAAAATTATATGGAAATAAATATTTTGGAAAAAAAGGGATAACAAGTATCGGAACTAAAAGGGACCAAAGAAGAAGAATAAATCTAAGAGATATAAATTTAAATCTAGAAAAATATGGCAAGAAAACTTCGAATGGTTTTGAAATAAAACTCCTTAATTATAAAATTTTAGGGGCAGGAGATATTAAAGATAAATTAATAATAAGCGCAAAAGAAGCCTCTAAATCTGCAATAGAAAAAGTGGAAAAATTTGGTGGAAGAATTCTTCTGCCAAATAAAAAATGAATCTTAAACCAATTTTTAAATATATCCCAGAAATTAAGAAACCTACGGAAAAAAAATTAGAATTAAAAACTAAATTAAAATGGACTTTTATTGTCCTTCTTTCTTTTTTCATTTTATCTAATGTTCCTCTTTTTGGACTTTCGAAAAATGCACTTTCGCGATTTGATTATCTGGCAATAATTCTTGGAACAAATTTTGGAAGTATAATTTCTTTGGGAATCGGCCCAATCGTTATGGCTTCGATTATATTACAATTACTCGCAGGATCTGGAATTTTAAATATAGATAGAACAACAGAAGAAGGTAAAAAGTTTTTTAGTGGTTTACAAAAACTTTTAATCTTTGCATTTATATTCTTTGAGGCAGTAATCTATGTTGTTATGCAAGGACTTCAGGCGGTTCATGGTTTAACCTCACTTGTTATTTTCCAACTTATTCTTGGGGGTTTTGCAATATTTTATATGGATGAACTGACGACTAAATGGGGAATTGGTTCTGGGGTTAGTCTATTCATTGCCGCAGGGGTAAGTTTAAGATTAATAACTAGTTCGTTTCAATTCATAAATCAGCAAGGTAAAGATTGTCTTCTTAATTTTAGTAATGTCGCCTGTTCCGGAAAATTTTTAGTTTTGATTCAATCTTTAATAAATAGATCCTCAATAGAACTTATCTCAGCAGTCTCTTCAATTATTGTTACTTTACTTATTTTTGGAATGGTCATTTTCTTCCAATCACTTAAGGTAGAGGTTCCTCTTTCTTACAAAAATATTAGAGGTTATACTGTTAAATGGCCGTTATTATTTTTCTACTCTTCTGTTATCCCTGTTATACTTGTTGCAGCGTTAGCCGCAAATATACAACTCTTTGGAAGTCTCATTGAGAATACTGCAGGCTCTTGTTTAACCGCTGGTGCAACATGCACTGGAATGGCAAAATTCGCATCTCATTTTCTTTTCTTAGGACATTTCGCTAATGGACAGGCGGTTTCTGGACTTGCGTTTTATGTTGGCTCTACAAATATTTTAGATTTATTCATAAGAGGGGGGTTCCTACCAAAATATTTAATTCAAGCATTCACAAGTACCCTATTTTACGTATTCTTTTCTACAATTTTCTCTATATTTTGGGTGAAGACTTCTGGAATGGATGCAAAATCGCAGGCAAAGAACATAGTTTCTTCGGGACTTCAAGTCTCTGGTTTTAGAAGAGATGAAAGAGTCATAGAAACAATATTAAACAGATATATAATGCCCTTAACTGTCGTCGGAGGGGCGGTGATTGGTCTCCTTGCTGCGCTCACAAATTTACTCGGAGCTCTCGTTTCCGGAACAGCTATGCTTTTAGTAATAATGATTTTCTTCCAACTTTATCAAGATGTAATTCAACAACACCAAGTTGAAATCAGTCCTAAATTACAAAAGTTTATGAAAATTTAATATTAAAACAAATGAAAAAAAAATCAAATTTTAAAACGTTCATATATATAATGTTTATCTCTTTGGGGATAAGTCTTTTTTGGAATGATCTGGGGTTTATAAAAAACTTAATTCATTCTATTTTAGATCCAACCTTAGGATCTCTATTGAGGTGGAATCTTACTTATGGTATGCTTATAATCGTTTTTCTTATTTCTTTATTTACGGTCGTAGTTCAAAAGTATTTCACAGATCAAGATTCTTTAAGAAAATTAAAAGAAGATCAGAAAAAATTACAAGAAGAAATGAAAAAGTTTAGAGGAGATCAGAAAAAAACTATGGAACTACAGAAAGAACAACTAAAAGCGCTTCCTGAAACTTTCAAACTTAATCTAAGACCTATGATTTTAACCTCAATTCCCCTTATTTTATTTTTCCGTTGGTTTATGGATTTCTTTCAAACGATGGGCAATCCTAAATTTTTCCTTGGACTTTCCTGGTTTCTTTTTTATCTTATTTTTGTAATTGTTTTTAATATGCTCTTAAAGAAATTTCTTAAAGTGATTTAAAATTTAATCCTTTCAAAAAAGAGTCATAAGTTTTAATTCCTAATTCACTTATTATTTTAGTTATGTTTTCTTTATCAACAAAACCAAACGCAGGATTTTCTACTTTCTGTTTTGTTCCCTTAATTTTTAATTTCCAAACTTCTTCAGATTTTCTTTTCTCTAACTTAACTTCTTTCTTTGAAAATTTCCAAGAATCGGAAAGGATGTAAACAGGAATCTTTTTTAAACAAGCAATTTGAGCAAATAATCCACTACCGATTTTATTTATTATTCCCCCTTTTTGCAAAGCATCCGCCCCGATTAGAAATTTATCTGGCTTTTTGAACCCTTGACGACCATTCATTATCACTTCGACTGAAGAATCTACAAAATGAGTCACTCTTACATCTGCCTTTTTAAGTTGTAAAAAGGTTCTTCTTCCCTGAAATAATGGTCGAGTCTCGGTATTATAAACCTCAAATTTCTTCCCGTGTTCTTTAGCATAAATAAGCGCATCAACCACCGTCGTGGAATGACAATGAGTATAAATAACATCTCCATTATTTATTATGTTAAAAACATTTTTATTTATCTTCTCTTGATGACTTCCTAATTTTTTCAAAATTTCTCTATGAGAAAATTTTCTTTCTAAATCAAGGACTTTCCACATCATTGGTTCAGTTGGTCTTGAAGACAAAAGCATTTCTTTTGATTTCTCTGTTGGAAAAAGAGAATAAGCATCGAGTGCCTTCTTCGCAACATTTCTTGCTCCCTGAATTTTAATTTCCTTTATCCCTTTTAAAATTTTATCAAACTCATTTCTCTTGTTTCCCATTATTCCCAAAAGAGTTCTATCTTTTTAATTCCTCCGATAAGTTATTTTTTAGAAAATTTTAAATCGTTTCCCCCTCGCTGTGCATCAAGATACAAACCTTTAAAAATTATTTTAATACATTAGGATAATGTTAGAGTCATTAATTAATCCAAAAAAAGTAGAAAAAGGCCCTTGGAAAATGGTTTTTGTAGGCCTGTTTTATGCGTTTCTTTCTATTTTCCTAACCAAGATTTTTTTTCCAAACGGTTCGGTTCTCTCTAAATATTCTGGAGTTTTAATTGTCACATTTTCTGTTTTATTCACGCTCCCTTTCTTTTATTTTATGATAAAGAAAGAAGAAATAGAGGATGAACAAGTTGAAGGTCTTTTGAAAGTTTGGAAAGTTCATAAAAACTTTGTTTATGGATTTCTATGGTTATTCTTAGGTTTTATAATCGCTTTTTCCGTCGGAGATGTTCTTCTCAAAGACCCAACACTTTTGAATGCACAAATTCAAACTTATTGTAATATTAACGCTCCTTCTAATATACAGAATTGTGTTTCTCAATATACGAACCCTCAAATCTTCTCAAAGACAACTGGACACGTAGCTGGTTTTGGAATGTTTACAGGAATACTCACAAATAATATTTATGTAATGATATTTACTCTGCTCTTCTCATTGATATTTGGAGCGGGAGCAATTTTTGTCCTCTCTTGGAATGCGAGTGTTATAGCCGCTGCAATAAATATATTCACAAATTATAAGTTGTCTGAACTTCCCTTGGGCCTCCTGAGGTATATGATTCACGGATTTCCGGAAATCGCTTCTTACTTTATAACCGCCCTTGCGGGAGGAATCCTTGGAGCAGAAATTATAAGGAATGGATTCAAAGGCAAAGCCTTTTCAAGAGTTTTAGAGAATTCTATCCTTCTTTTATTCTTAGCCTTAGTCATCCTAATTTTTGCAGCAGTTATTGAAGTTTATTTCACCCCCCTCTTTTTTAATTAAATTTAAAAAAGGTTAGAACTTATCTTTTTTATGAACCTTTTAATTTCCTTATCTATCTTATTCAGTTTTCTTCTGGTCTATTTTACAATTCCTAAATGGATAGACAAAGCTAAAGAATTTGGATTCGTTGGGAGAGACATGCATAAGAAAAAAAGTATTGTTGCAGAAGGGGGAGGTGTTGTAGTCCTCTTCGGAATAGTTCTTGGAATATTATTTTATATAGCAATAGAAACTTTTTATATGAAGAACACCTCCAATTTGATAAAAATTTTAGCATTCATAAGTGTGCTTCTGTTAAGTGCCATCGTTGGACTTTTGGATGATTTGTTGGGTTGGAAAAAAGGTTTAAGTAGAAAGATAAGACTTTTAATCATAGCTTTTGCAGCAATACCTTTGATGGCAATAGATGCGGGCCATTCTACAATGATCCTTCCTTTCTTAGGATCTATTAATTTAGGTCTTCTTTATCCGCTCTTTATAATTCCTTTTGGAATCGTCGGAGCTACTGCAACTTTTAATTTTTTAGCAGGATACAACGGATTAGAGGCAAGTCAGGGAATTTTAATTTTATCGGCCTTAGCAATCGCAACTTACATAACGGGAAGTAAATGGCTAAGTATAATTTGTCTATATGGTGTCGTTTCTTTAATCGCTTTTTACTTTTACAACAAAACGCCCGCAAAGGTTTTCCCAGGAGATGTATTAACTTATGTTATAGGATCTTTTATAGCAGTAGTTGTAATCTTAGGGAACTTAGAGAAATTTGGAATCTTTATCTTTTCTCTTTATATAATTGAAACATTCTTAAAAGTCAGAGGAGGATTAGTGAAAGAGAGTTTCGCGAAATTAAATAAAGATGGAAGTTTAGAGGTTCCTTATGAAAAGATATATGGTTTAGAACATCTATCAATCTATCTCCTAAAAAAGATAAAACCATCCCATATAGCCTATGAAAGAGAAGTTGTCTGGACTATAAACTTCGCCCAACTGATTATAATCTTGCTTAGTTTCTTATTCTTTATTTAAAAATCTTTTTAAAGTAAAAAATACTGAAGTTTGAATGGAAAAAAACTCTATGAAAGAAATCGGTAAAGATGTTTATGATTTTTTTACACAAAAAAAAGTTATTAATCTCCTTCTACTTTTAGTCCTAATTGGATTTATTGCTTTTGGAACTTTTGTTCGATTAGAGAACTTGTCTTTGCTCCACGACCAAACAACCGGCAAATATATTCCAATGGCTTTAGATCCTTTTTATTGGTTAAGAATGGCGAACACAACGATAACTCAAGGAACCCTTCCAGCTATAGACTCCCTCAGAAGGCCTTTAGGTGTTGGATTTAGTCCAGAGTTACTTCCAAGATTCATTGTGTTTTTTTATTATTCAATGAATCACTTTGGAACTTATAGTTTAGGTTTCATAGATGTTATAACTCCAGTATTCTTTTTTGTCTTAAGTATAATCGCGTTCTTCTTTTTAATTTACTTTTTGACTCGCTCTAAAGGTATCGCTATAATTAGTAGTGCAATCTTAACCATCATTCCATCTTATTTGTATAGAAGTATGGCGGGATTCTCCGATCACGATATAATGGGAATGTTTGCGTTCTTTGTAACTCTTCTATTCTATACCTTCTCTATAAAATATTTAGAAAATAAAAAAAATAACAAACTAAAAAGTATTGGTTTGGGAATTGGTCTTGGATTCTTTAGTGCATTTAGTGTTTTAAGTTGGGGAGGATTAGGAAAATATTTCTTTATGATTTTTCCACTCAGTTTCTTAATTATATGGTTTTTAGAAACGAAGAAAGAAAAAGAAAATCATAAGAAAAAATTGATTAATCGTATTTTATTTTATTCCTCTTGGATTATTTCTTCTCCAATCTTAGCTTCAATTATGGGAGATTCTTTAGGACACTTCATAAAGGCTTATTTTTTAGGAACGGCTGAACTTTTAGCACCATTTACTTTCTTATTTTTAATAGTTGATTATATTTTTATAACTAAAGGGAAGAAATATTTAAAGGGAAAAGTAAAGAGGTTTAGGACAGTCATCAGTGGTTTAATCGTTTTTATTTTGGGACTTTTATTGTATCAATTATTTATAGGAACTATGGGAGAACTTCTCGGTCGTATAATTAGTAAAGCCTTACATCCCTTCGGAACGGGAAGAATTGGCTTAACCGTCGCAGAAAATCAACAACCTTATTTAACTACTTGGATTTCTCAATTAGGAAAAATAGTCTTCTGGACATTTTATGGGGGAATGGTCTTTTTAGGAATAGAAATCTCCAAGGGAATAAAACATATGAAACATAGACTTGTAAGTATCTTGGTATGGGTCTTTTTTATCTCTGCCTTATTATTTAGTAGATTCTCTTCAACTTCAATTTTTAATGGTTCTGATTTTTTAAGTAAATTATTTTATTTCGGAGGAGCCTTACTTTTCTTAGGATATTTCACTTGGTTATATTATACAAAAGAGATGAAAATAAAAAGTGAATTGGTAATTATTTCTGTTTGGTTAATCCCGACTTTAATAAGTGCAAGAGGGGCGATAAGATTATTCTTCTTCATAGTTCCTTTCACTGCATTTATGGTTGGTTATGCCCTTGTTAAATTATTTGGATATGCCAAGGGATCTAAAGATGAATTATTAAAAATTAGTCTGTATATTTTGTTGGGTTTCCTTATTATAAGTTTATTCTATACTTCCTTAAATTTTGCTTCTTCTATAAAAGCACAGGCAAAGAATATGGGTCTTTCTGCGAACCCTCAATGGCAAAAAGCGATGGCTTGGGTTAGAACAAACACTCCAGTAGATTCAACATTTGTTCATTGGTGGGATTATGGTTATTGGGTTGAATACTTAGGAGAACGACCGACAGTCGCAGATGGAGGACACTTTGAAGGTCCTTTTATGGATCACTTAATAGGCCGGGAAGTTTTAACAACACCCAATCCAGCGAGTGCCTTGAGCTTCGCAAAAACATTCAATGTAAGTTATCTACTAATAGACCCAAGTGATTTCGGAAAATATTCGGCATACAGTAAGATCGGTAGTGGTCCAAAAGGAGATGATCGATTCTCTTCTTTACCAATCTTCCTTAATAATCCAAAACAAACTCAGGAAACGAGAAATTCAACTATTCGGATTTATCAAGGAGGAGCTTATCTTGATAAAGATATTGTTTATAATTCAAAGAAAGGGCAGACTTTCTTACCTGAAGGTAAAGCTGCAATAGTGGGAATCATCCTCACAGAAAATGGAAGTAGATTGGAACAACCAAAGGGGGTTTATGTTTATGAAGGAAAGCAAATAGAGATTCCACTTAGGTTCTTACATTATGAAAATAGAACTTTTGATTTCAAAAAAGGGATAAACGTTACTTTAGATATCATCCCAGAATTAGTCTCCACAACTGGTGGAATAAATATAAATCCATTGGGCGCAATAATTTATCTGTCTCCTAAAACAAGAAAAAGTTTATTCGCACAGCTTTATTTAATGGATAACAATAAAGACTTATATAAGGAATTCAAACTTGTAGAGAAGAGTCCGAACAAGATTGTTTCTATCCTTAGTGCTCAAAGAGGAAATATTGGGGATTTTGTTTATTATAAAGGATTAAGGGGCCCTCTAAAAATCTGGAAAATAAGTCCGGATAAAAATATAATTATATTTAAAGGATTTTTGAATAAGAGTGACGCATTTAAAACTTTTAATAATGTAAGTTTTATAAAATGAAGAAATATAAAATTGCTATCGCAATAGGAACAAGGGCTGAATTAATAAAAACATTTCCGATAATGTTAGAGCTTCAAAAAAAGAAAATTCCTTACTATTTTATTCACACCGGACAGCATAATTTACAAGATTTGTGTGAGAAATTTAAAGTAAAAAAACCAGATGTTGTTTTAACAAAAGAATCGGATAAAGAATCAAAATTTTGGTCGAAGATAAACAATAAATCAATTATTTGGAATTTTCAGATTATTTTTAAAATTAGGAAGGAATTAAAAAAATTACATTATCTGAAATATGTTCTTTACCATGGAGATACAATGAGTACTGCGTCTGTTTCAATTGGCTCTTCAAAATTTTTAAATCCAAAAAAGAAATATAAAAATGTTCATTTAGAGGCAGGTCTTCGAAGTGAAAACCTTCGCGAACCTTTCCCAGAAGAAATCTCGAGGATAATCGCAGGAAAATTTTCAGATATTCTCTTTGCAGTTTCAGAACGGTCAAAAAATAATTTAAAAAAATATTGGAAGAAAAAAGAAGTAATTAAAGTTGGAAATTCCGTCGTAGATTCAATTCATATCGCTTATGAAATGGCAGAAAAAAATAAAGAAAAACCATTTTCTAAAAAGAGATTTGCTTTGATTTCAATTCATAGGCACGAAAATATAACAAATAAAAAAAGATTAGAGATAATTGTGGAAATTTTATCTTCTTTAGAAATTCCTTCTTATTTTGCATTACACGAAAATACAAAAAAAAATTTAATTAAATTTAATTTGTTAAAGAAATTAAAACAAAATAAAAATATAAAAATTATTCCAACTCAGGAATACTCTAAGTTTATTTATCAAATAAAACATGCCTCTCTTATTATTTGCGACGGAGGTTCTATTCAGGAAGAAAGTTTGATTTTCAAGACTCCGTGTATAATTTTGAGGAAGAACACAGAAAGACAAGAGGGATTAGAAAGTAATTTTCAGAGTTTAGTTGGGATAGATACTAATAAAGCAAAAAAAGAAATTAAAAAATATCTTTCTAAAGATTTTAAGATAAAGAAATTTAAAAATCCATATGGAGAAAAAGGTGTAAGTAAAAAGATTGTAGAGGTTTTAATTGGGAAAATGACACGTTAACTAAGAATAACTCAAGAATAAGAATTGACTAATGCATTATTTACCAAAACCAAAATATGCAATCTTATCCAGTGTAAATCTGTCCTACGGACAGGGCAGATTAGTAAGGTTTAAATTGAAAAAAGGTCTGATTTTAACATACGACGAAGAAGAAGAATTCAAAATGAAAAATAAAAAAATAAAAGTAAGACCTGTTTGGAAGTGGTTGCTGGAAGATAAATCGAACTCATTCAGTTTTAGAGAGAGTATATTAAAAAAAAGCGTTATAATTTTTTATAATGAGCATATTTTAAAGTGATACCAGAATTGTAACACTTTATCTCGTAAGTGATACGGAATTTGTAACACTTAGAAAGATTTATATATCTAAACAAATTAAACAATTTATGAGAAAAGATTTACTTTATCAAGTGATTTATAATCAACAGAAAGACTTTTTGTCTATGAATAATCTAAAAGACAGAGAGAAAACAATGGAAGTAATTAAACTGTTGAAATTGAAATTGCCGACAATTATTACAGGGATGAGGAGATGTGGGAAATCTTCTTTGTTAAAACTTATTTTTAACAAATTAAATTTAAATAAAAATGATTTTTTATACATAAATTTCAATGATGAAAGATTGATAAATTTTAATGACGAAAACTTTCAGAACATTTTAGATTATATAGAAGAAAACAATTACAAAAAGAAAGTTTATTTATTTTTGGATGAAATTCAGGAAGTCAAGAATTGGGAAAAGTGGGTAGATAGAATAAAAGAAAAATTTCCGATTTTGATTACTGGCTCAAATTCTCAATTATTAAGTTCGGAAATTTCTACAATTCTGACTGGGAGATCACTTAATGTAAATTTATTTCCATTTAATTTTCGTGAATACTTAAATTATAAAAAAATTGATTTAACAAATTATTTATTAGACATACAATTACAAAATAAAATTAAGTCACATTTTAAAGAATACTTTTCTATGGGGGGAATGCCTAAGATGATTATTGAAAGGAATAATATAATTTTAAAAGAATTGTATGAAAATATAATTTATAGGGACATAGTTCGAAGGTTTAATCCAAATTTAA
>CAYWQG010000005.1:0-1534 GCA_964460635.1 Candidatus Woesearchaeota archaeon
GACGACATTTTGGCAAGAAAATAGATTAATTTAATTCAACAATGTAAAATAATAGAAAACTTTAAAAACTAAATTTTTGTGAATTAATATAGTTAGAATAAATGAGAAGTTTGTACTACTCATTTTTGAGAGAATAAAAAATGGCTAGAGCGAATAGGAAATTTGTACTACTCATTTTTGAGAGAATAAAAAATGGCTAAAGAAAAACAAAACATGAATGTTATATTTGTAGGGCACATCGATGCTGGAAAATCGACAATAATTGGAAGATTATTGTTTGATACTGGAGCAATCCCTGAACAGAAGATGAAAAAGTTGAGAGAAGAAGCAGAGAAAAATGGTAAGGCTGGTTTTGAGTTCGCTTATGTTATGGATACAATAAGGGAAGAAAGAGAAAGAGGAGTTACTATTGATTTATCTTATAAAAAACTTGTAACACCAAAATATGAAATAACAATCATAGACGCACCAGGACACAAGAATTTCGTAAAGAATATGATTACTGGAAGTTCTCAGGCAGATTGTGCTTTCTTAGTTATCGCAGCGCCTGCAGGTGTTCAACCTCAAACAATAGAACATTTATTATTATTAAGAGCAATGGGAATTAAGAATTTATCCATTGCAATTAACAAAATGGATGCGGTTGATTACAAAGAAGAGACTTTCAATAAAGTAAAAGAAGAGATTTCTAAACTATTACTAAAAGTAGGTATTAAGCCAGATGTAACTCAATTTATTGCTTGTTCAGGTATTGCAGGAGATAATATTTATAATAAGAGTAAGAATTTATCTTGGTATAAAGGTCCAACAATTTATGAACAGTTAGATTTATTCAAAAAGCCTGAATTACCAACAAATTTACCAATGAGAATGCCTATACAAGATGTTTATGATATTACCGGAACTGGAACCGTGCCTGTTGGAAAAATCGAGACGGGAATTATGAAGAAAGGTATGAAAGTTAAAATTTTACCTGGAAGTACAGGTGAAGGAGTGACTGGAGAAGTTAAGACTATAGAGATGCACCACGAAGTCTTAGATGAGGCATTAGCAGGAGATAATGTTGGAATTAATGTCAGAGGAGTAGGTAAAAAAGATATGAGGAAAGGAGATGTTATTTGTGACGCAGCGAACCCAATTCATGTTGTAGAAGAATTCATAGGTCAGGTCGCAATAATTAATCACAAAACAGCAATTGCCGTCGGATACACTCCTGTATTTTACATACACACCGCTCAGGTTCCCTGTAAATTTGCAGAACTTTTAGAATTAATAGATCCAAGAACCGGACAAGTATCTAAAGAACATCCAGATTTCTTAAAGAATGGAGATGTTGCAAAAGTTAGAATTGTTCCTCAAAAGAATGTCGCTTTAGAAACTCAAAAAGAAAATCCTTATATGAGTAAGTTCGCAATAAGAGATATGGGAGAAACGATTGCCGCTGGCGTTTGTTTAGAAATTACTAAAACGAAATAATTTTTTTATTTTGTAGTTAGAGAGAAGTATTTTTAGATTAAAGTTATTGTATTTTATT
>CAYWQG010000005.1:1634-14286 GCA_964460635.1 Candidatus Woesearchaeota archaeon
TGAATTTATATTTTTGACACTTTTCTCTAAGATTCGGTATAATGCTTCTTTTGTATTAAAGGCATTATGAGGAGTTATAATAACATTCTCAAAATCTAAAAGGATATTATCCTCCATAACTTTCAATAAATTCTTTTCTCGAATATTATTTTTCAAAAATAATTCTCTTTCTTCTTTTATAATTCCTTCTCCCTCTAAAACATCAAGTCCAACTCCAGCTAAAATCTTTTTATTTAAAGCAAAAAGCAAAGCGGAATTATCAACAATCTCTCCTCTTGAAGTATTAATAAGATAAGCGCCTTTCTTAACAATTTTTATATTTTTTTTATTAATAAAATGGTATGTTTTTTTTGTTAATGGAAGATGTAAAGTAATTACATCAGAATTTTTTAATAAAAAATTTAAAGAAGTATATTTAAATTTGAGTTTCTTAGATAATTCAGAATCTCTATTTTTATTATAAGCTAAAATATTCATCCCAAACCCTTTCGCTATTTTTGCTACACAACTTCCAATATTTCCCATTCCAATTATTCCTAAAGTTTTTCTCTTCAAATCAAATCCCCTCAAACCCTCGATAGAAAAATCTCTTTTTTTTGTTCTTTCAACTGTTTCAACTAATTTTCTTGATAAAGCAAGAATAAGCATAAAAACATATTCTGCGACGGTGTTCTCTCCATAAAAAGGAGCATTTAAAACAGAAATCTTTTTTCTCTTACATAATTTTACATCTATATGATTATATCCGGTAGAACGGGTCACTATTGCTTTTAATTCTTTGAATTTCTTAATTAATTTTCTATCAATTTTAGAATTTATAAAAATTGAGATAATCTCAAAGTCTTCAACTTCTTTTATATTTTTTTCGTTTAATTCTTCTTTAAAAAACAAAAGATTTTGTTTTTTAAAAATTTGAGAAAAATAGTTCTCCTCCCACGACTCAACTTCAAAGAATGCAATTTTTGTTTTCACCTCTCTTTTTTACTAATCTCTTAGTTCTATTTTAACATTAACACTTCGAGGAATTCTCATCTTCATGATATTGTGTAACACTCTTTCATTCGTCGGTAAATCTATCAATCGTTTATGAATCCTCATTTCAAAATTATCAAAAGTTGCGGTACCATCTCCACAGGGAGATTTTCTTGTAGTGATTTTTAACTTCTTTGTTGGTAAAGGTATTGGGCCCCTTATAATTACCCCTGACTTCTTAGCTAAATCTTTTATGTAATCTACAATTCTGTTTAAAGAATCTACTTCTACACTATCTAATTTTATTCTGACGCTTGCCATGTCTCTTATAGAAAGGAATTGTTTAAAAACCTTTTTATCTGAAAAATAAAAAGAGATGGTAACTTTCTTCATAGAACTTGCAGGAGTGTTCCTCGTGACCTTCTTTGTATCTTATATAAGCAAACTGTTAAAACAACCGTTAATCGTCGGCTATATAGTCTCGGGTATGCTTATAAGTCCGTTTTTACTTTTAAGCTCACCCTCTGGAGAAATAATAAGATCCTTCTCCAATTTTGGAATCGCTTTTCTTTTATTCATCGTAGGTTTACACTTAAATCCGAAAGTAATAAAACAAGTCGGCCTTTCCTCCACAATAATAGCCTTCGCACAAATGATTTTAACGTTCTTATTCGGCTTTGTAGTTTCAGAATTATTCTTTCATAATTATCTAATTTCAACGTATATAGGAATTGCAGTAATGTTTAGTAGCACAATTGTAGTTACCAAATTAATTTCTGACTCTAAACAATTAGATTCTCTCTACGGTAAAATAACTATTGGTATACTTATACTTCAAGACATAGTTGCAATAATTGTCTTAATGTTTATATCTTCAATAGGAACAAATACAGGTTCTTTCTCCTTAGATATTTTAATTAGAGGGCTTGCCCTCTTGTCTTTAGTTGCGTTAATTGGTCTATTAATAGTCCCCCATATTATTCGCAGCATCGCGAATTCTCAAGAATTACTCTTTCTATTTGCAATAAGCTGGGCTTTTGTCGTGGCGGCAGCATTCTCTTATTTGAATTTTTCAATAGAAGTCGGAGCACTGATTGCTGGAATTATTCTTTCGGTCTCTCCTTATGCTATAGATTTAAGCGCGAAGGTGCGTTCTCTCAGAGATTTCTTTTTAGTAATCTTCTTCGTAATTTTAGGTCTAAATCTTCCTTTCTCGAGTATAAACTCAACAATTATAATTTATTCTTTAATTCTTTCAGGAATTAGTTTATTAATTAAGCCTTCAATCTTGATTATATTAACTCTCCTTCTCAGATTCAAAAAAAGAACTTCTTTTGCAACAGGAATTATCCTCGGACAGATTTCCACATTCTCACTAATTATTATTTCTCTTGGAGTTTCGAAAGGCCAACTTCCTTCAGAGATATTAAGCATAATAACTTTAACACTTATAATAACGATTGCCATTTCTACTTATCTATCGATTTATCTAAATAAAATTTATCCTTTCCTAAGTAAATTATTTTTCTTCATAAAGACGAGAGGAAATAGAAAAGAAGGGTCTCAAGAAGAATACGAGGTAATCTTATTTGGATATAATCGTACCGGATTAAGTATTCTTAATTCTCTAAAAAAAATGAAAGAAAAATCTCTTGTAGTTGATTTTAATCCAGAAATAATTTCTAATTTAGAAAAAAATAAAATTCCCCATCTTTATGGTGATGCCTATGATACGGAATTTTTAGACGAATTAAATCTAAAAAAAATAAAATTAATAATTTCTACAATACCAGATTTCAAAACAAATTATAGATTAATTAATTATATAAGAAAAATTAATTCAAAAGCAATAATTATAGTTAAAGCAAATAAGAAGAATAATGCTTTAGAATTGTATCAAAGAGGTGCGGACTATGTGCTTATAACTCCATTTTTAGGAGGAGAATACCTTTCAAGAATAATAAAAGAATACAAAACAGATCCAGAAAGATATAAAGAAAAAAAGAAATTACATATAAGAAGACTATTAAAAAAAGAATAGTAGTCAAGAAGAATTCATATTTAATATGAACCTTAGATTATAAACTTAATAGTTTAATTTTAGTGTTTGTTGCTTCAAAGTTCTTCGCGATAATTACTTCAACACCTATTTTTTCTGCTATTTCAAGAATTTTGTTTGTGACTATCTCACCAACAACAAGAAATTTAACATCTAAACCTTTACCTGACGAACGACTTAATCGACTCAAAGAGAATCTCTTAACTTCTCTGAGTTCTTTATTCAAAAAAACAATTTCTTTGCTATCTAATTTCTCCAAAATTGATTTCAAAATTTCTTTCTTTTCATCAGTCAATTGTTCTTCTCCTTCATAAGATTCTACTTCTCTTTTTTTTCTCAGACTCATCAAAATTTCTTTAGAAGTAAGTTCTTCAACTTCTTTTCCATCTGGTGCAGAAGTAACATATTTGACATTTACATTCTCCAAAACATTCTTTGTTATCAATTTTCCTCCACGATCTCCATCTACAAATAGAGTTATTTCCTTAGTTTTTCCAAGTTCTTTTATTTCTTCAGGAAGTTTTATTCCATCCATCCCTATAACATTCTTTACATTATTTCTAAGAAGGTTTATCACATCTGCCCTTCCTTCAACCACAATTATCTCTTTGCCTGAAATATCTCCAAAAGCCAGTTTGTTCTTTCCATATTCTTTTACTTTACTAACCCTTACAGATTCTTTGACTTTATTAGTAACTTCTTTTGAATCTACCTCTCCTTTTAACTCCATTACAAGTTTTTTTGCTCGTTCAATTATATATTTCTTTTTATCCTCTCGCACATCTTCTATTTTATCTACTTCTATTTGAGAATCACAAGGACCAATTTTCTCAATCGTTTCTATCGCTGCTGCAATTAAAGTTGTTTCAGTTTGATCTAAGGAAGTTGGAATCTTTATTTCCCCCACAGTTATACCTCTTCTCTTCTCTAAAATAACCTCTATTCGCCCTATTTTTCCTTCTTTTTGCAATTCTCTTAATTCAAGATCTGCGCCAAGCAAACCTTCAGTCTGTCCAAATAATGCTCCAATCACATCCGGCTTTTCAAGAGCACCTTCGGCATTAAAGTTCGCACGAATCATATACTTTATCGAAGCTATACTTATTTTTGCCATTTATTTTTTATTTATTTATTAATTAGGAACCAAAGATTCCCAGAAAAATATCTATCTATTTATAATTCTAATCTGTGATATCTCTCACATAAAAGGATAAGAAGAAGTTTTTAAAGGTTCTTATTCTTTTTTATTAATGTTTATGAGCTTTAAATTTAAAATCAGAATATTATGAGAAAGGTGTTGACTATTGGAGGAGGTACGGGCAATTTTGTTGTTTTAAGGGGGCTGAAGCATTTTGATTTAGATTTGAGTGCGGTGGTTTCTATGACTGATAACGGAGGATCTACTGGTATTCTAAGGGATGAATTAGGTGTGTTACCACCAGGGGATGTAAGACAATGTCTGGTCGCACTTTCTAGTTCGAGTAAACTTATGAGGGATTTGATGAATTATCGTTTTGAGGTTGGAGGATTACAGGGACATAATTTTGGGAATTTATTGCTGTCAAGCTTAGAAAAAATAACTGGAAGTTTTGAGAAAGCAATAGAAGAAGTCGGAAAGATTCTTAATATAAATGGTAAGGTTATTCCTGTTACAACAAATAAAACCCACCTAAAAATGTTGTTAAAAGATGGTGAGTTACTCAACGGAGAGCGAGAGATTTCTAATTCAAAAAATATTTGGAATGGTTTTACAAGTTTATATTTAGACCCTACTCCAAAGGCTAATCCTCAGGTTATAAAAGAAATAATCATTTCTGATATGATTGTGTTTAGTCCAGGTGGGTTATACACCAGCTTAATTCCTAATTTATTGGTAACCGGTGTAACGGAAGCATTGAAAAAAACTAAGGCTAAAAAAGTTTTTGTTGCGAATTTAGTGAATAAAAATACTCAAACACCAGGATTCAAAGTAGGAGATTATTTGAAAGAGATTGAAAATTATATTGGTGAGGATATTTGGGATTATGTTATTGTTAATAGAGGAAAGCCCTCAGAAAAATTGGTGAAAACATATGCTGAAGAAGCTTCTCTTGTAGAGAATGATTTGGACGAGGAGAGAGTTCTACAAGAGGATATTATTAATAAAGAATTAAAGAAAGTACAGAAAGGAGATTTATTAAATAGAAATTTGATTCGACATGATTCAGATAAGTTAGCTAAAGTTTTAATGAGAATTTTAGATAACTTTTACAAACAGAAATAAATCTTAATGTTTTTTATTTAAAAAAAAGATTTAAGGCAAATAAATTTCTCGGTTATCTGAATTATAAATTTCTCTCTTACTTTCTTCAGGTAAATGACCAATTAAATTTATTGTTTTAATACTTAATTTATTTTTTTCGAATTCTAAAATTGATATAGAACAATTGTTTATAGTAATCCCCTCCCAGAGATTTTCTTTGGATTTCATAACTTTATTTAAAAAATATTTTATGATATTTCCGTGACAAAAAACAAGAACGTTTTTCTTCTCTTTTAAGAGTTCCTCAAAGATTTTATCTGCGCTTTCTTTGTCTTTTCTTTCCCTGTCTTCTGGACTATTTGATTTTATTGGACCTCCGATAAGAACACGATAAATTTCTCTTAATTTTTCCGTTTTAATTAATTTTTTTGTTTTAGCGAATTTAAAATATTCTTTTGCAGTATCTTCAGATCGAATTAAATCGCTCGTATAAACTCTCGAAAAATTATATTTACTTAATTCCTTCCCTACAAATTTTGCTTCCATAATTCCTCTCTCTGTCAAAATCGCTTTTTCAGAAACAATTTTTGTCTGTCCATGTCTTATTAAAAAAATTTTCATTAAAATAAACTTCAAAATATTTATACAAGAAAACTTTTAAAGTTTTTTGTTTTCTTGAAACAGGAAGGTTTAAATAATATACAAATATAAAGGTTTAATGGAAAAAGAAATTGGAAAAATAAACAAGAATCCTGAAACAGATATCGTCGTTAGAATTGATGATTTTGGAGGAAACAGAGGCTTAACTATAAGGGAATTTGTTACATCCGAGAGATATACTGGATTTACAAAAAAGGGTGTTCGAATAAATTCTGACGATTTTAAAAAATTCAAAGATATGGTTAATTCTATTTCTGAAAAAGAAATGTCAGAAAAGCCGGAAGGAATAGAAGAGAAAAAAGATTCAGAAGAAACTCCTGAAGATTATTAATTTAAATGGGACTCAAAAAGTTCTTTCTATTTATATTTACAATTTTAGTAATATTTTTTTTGATAAGTTTTTATTTACTTCCCTTCAGACAAATGAACTTCAATTCTTCTTATACTACAAATCCAAATTTTAATATAGGAAATGAAACTTATCCAATGCAGTTCTATAAAAATATGCGTTATCCTTCTTCTAATATAACTTATAAAATTCACGAAGGATGTTCTCTTGAAAAGAAAAATCACATAGACTGGGCTATGAATATACTCGAAAATAGAACTTCTTTGAAATTTTTCAATGTTCAAAAAAATGAAGAAATAGATATAACCTGTAATAATAGAAATAAAATTGTGAATAACAGTTTTTTTATAGCAGGAGAGGGCGGAGCAACAAAAATAATAAAATCCGGACAGTTTAATATAATCCTCCACGGCGAAGTTCTTTTAATAAGACCTTCAAAATGTGATAAACCTCTCGTGACACTTCACGAACTTCTTCATTCTCTCGGATTTAAACACTCAAAAAACAAAAATAATGTTATGTTCCCTTATTCTGATTGCAACCAAATCTTAGGGGAAAATATTCCATCCCTCTTAAACAAACTCTACTTAATAAAAAGCGAACCAGATTTAGAAATTGAAAAAGCCTCTTCGACAATTCACCAAAGATATCTCAATGCGAATATAAGCATAAAAAATATAGGACTTATTAATTCTCCTAAAAGCACACTGGAAATTTTTGCGGATAACTCTCCAATAAAAAACCTAACTCTCCAAGAAATACGTCCAGGTACAGAATTAAATTTAAAATTAAAAAATTATTGGGTTAATGAAAAAAATATAGAAAACATAAAATTCTATATAAATTCTAATTTCAAAGAATTAAATAAAAATAATAATCTTTTAATTCTTAAAAAAAATACTAAATAAAAACAGTGATTTTATTTTTTCCATCTTCCTTTGATTTATAGAGCGCTTTATCAACCCTCATCTTAAGTTCTTTTAAGGAATCTTCTTTTCTCAAAGATGTAACCCCCATACTAATTGTAATCTTTTCTTTCTTTAAAGATCTTTTTTTTTCAACCCCCTTAGAAATTCTTTTTGCAACTTTTTCAGCCAGATTCAAATCCGTCGCTGGAAGCAATATATAAAATTCATCTCCTCCAAACCTTGAGACCAGGTCATATTTTCTTGAGTATTTTTTAAAAACTTTTGCTAAGTCTAAGAGAAGTTCATCTCCTTTCATATGTCCCAAAGTATCATTTATCTTTTTAAAAGAATCAATATCTAACATGATTAAAGAAAAAGTTTCTCCTGTCCTTTGACTTTTCTCAAATTCCTTTTTTAAGAATTCTTCAAAAAAACTGAAATCCAAAACACCAGTCTTTAAATCGTATTTAACCATTTTTTCTAGGGAAAGAACGTTTTCTTTCAATAATTCCAAACTTTCTAAAATTTCTTGAAATTTATTTATCATTTTTTTATCTCTTTAGTTTTTTTATACTCAATATAAAATTCATCTAATTTTTTTAAAACTTCCCTTTTTTCTTCAGAGCTTCCTAAACTCTTCCAATCCAAAAGAACAAAGTCGACTTCTTCCGTTGTATTTTCTCTAATTTGTTCGAGCATTTTTGTAGTTAGGGGAAGGGCGTATTTTGGAATTATATAAGAAATAGCAATATTTGAATTCAATTGTATCTTGTTGAAATTGGGACAATAATGCGGTCCGCCAATACCGATTGCAATTTCTCGACATTCATCGACCTCAAATTCTTCTATCGCTTGTTTTATCGCCCTCGCAACAATGAATCCTGCCTTCTGATTTCTCCATTCTGCTAATGTTGAACCGATTTCAATAAATAAACCCGGCTTCTCAATTAAAGGTCCGTGATGAGTCGCCTCGAGAGTAACTTTAAAATCTTTCAAATTAAATTTTAATTGATTCTCATTTAAACATTCAAAAATTTTTTTCATAAAAAGAGCAGAAGTCGGAGAAATTTTTTCAATCTCTCCTCCAAAATCTGCTTTATTCCAATTACCAAAAGAATGAACAGATAAAGTTTTCTCCTTTTTTACCGACTGATGTTTTGACGCGAATATGATAAAATCATATTTATTTATAATTTTCATATCTAAATTCTTAGTGAAAATAATTTCATCTTCAATAAGATAAAATTTGAAAGAACCAAAATTCGACAAATGTGTTGTTATATTTATCCCCGCACGGTCTTTTTTACTCGCAACAATTAAACAATTCCTTAACATAATATTTAAATAAGGCATTATTTTAAATAACTTATGGTAAGTGTGATAAAACAACTAGTCGCTGTTCTTATTCTGGTCTTGGCGTTTCCTTTGGGTAGTTTGCTCGCTTCGAAAACTACAGAAGAATTAAAGGGAGGGCAAAAGTGGTTTAAAATAGTTTTTTTCGTTAGTCTTTTTTCAGGATTATTTTCTATATTTTTAGAAAACGAATTTTTGGTTTTCAGTTTTTTATTTATTGCTATAATTTCTAGTAGGAGCATCATAACAAAATGAGTGAGGATTTAGAAGAGAAAGAAATTTTAAAATTTTGGAATGAAAAAAAGATTTATGAAAAATCTATAAAAAAGAATAAAGAAGGGGAAGGATTTTTTATGATGGACGGACCACCTTATGCGACAGGAAAAATCCATCTGGGAACTGCTTTGAATAAAATATCAAAAGACATAGCAATGCGTTCGCAGAGATTGCAGGGCAAAGCAATTTTTGACAAAGCGGGTTATGATACTCACGGGGTTCCAATAGAATATAAAGTAGAAAAAGAAATAGGATCAAAATCAAAAAAAGATATAGAAAAATACGGAATAAAGAAATTCATAGATCGATGTAAACATTTTGCAACTCAAAATATAGAGGAGATGAATAAACAATTTGAAGATTTAGGAATTTGGATGGACTTCAAGAATCCTTATTTAACTTTAGACGAAAAATATATTGAAACGATTTGGGATGTATTCAAAGAAGCAAAAAAGAAAAAATTATTATATTTAGGAAAGTATCCAATCCACGTCTGCCCTCGGTGCGAAACTGCCGTGTCCTTCAATGAAATAGAATATTCAAAATTTAAAGACAATTCGATTTTTGTAAAATTCCCTCTTAAAAAAGAAAAAAACACCTTTCTTATAATTTGGACAACAACCCCTTGGACTCTTCCGGCAAATGCTGCAATAATGGTTGCCCCTAAAATTGATTATCAATTAATAGAATTATCTAATGGAGAAAAATGGATTATAGCAAAAGAATTAGTAAAAAAATTAACTGAAAAGATAGGGGCAAGTTTCAAAGTTTTAAAAGAGATTAAGGGAGAGGAAATGGAAGGTTGGGAATATGAAAATCCATTAAAAAAGAATCTTCGATTGAAAACAAAAAATGCTTACAAAATTATTTTATCTGGGAGATTTGTGACAACGGAAGAAGGAACAGGTTTAGTTCATTGCGCCCCAGGACATGGGAAAGAAGATTACGATGCTTCAAGAAAATATGATATTGATATAATTTCTCCAATAAAAAACAATGGGTGCTTAACCGAAGAAACTGGAAAATATGAAGGCGGTAAAGCGAGAGAGATAGATAAAGAAATAATAAAAGATTTAGATGAAGCTGGAATGTTAGTTCATCAGGAGAAGCATCTCCACGATTATCCGGTATGCTGGAGATGTAAGTCTCCCCTCCTTATGATGTCTCAACCTCAATGGTTTTTGAAAATTTCACAAATTCAAAAAAAGATAATTGAAGATAATGAAAAAATTACATGGGTTCCTTCTTGGGCAAAACTCAGAATGAAAGGTTGGCTCGAAGGCTTATCTGATTGGCCCGTCTCTCGTAATAGATATTGGGGAACTCCCTTGCCAATATGGGTTTGTGATAAGTGTAAAGAAATAAAAGTTGTTGGGAGTATAAAAGAATTAGAAACATTATATGGGAAGAAAATAAAGGGGATTCATAAACCAGAAATTGATGAAGTCAAATTCAAATGTGATTGTGGGGGGGAAATGCGAAGAATAAATAGCGTTCTCGACGTGTGGTTTGATTCAGGAGTATCAAGTTGGGCTGTTTTAAATTATTTAGAAGATAAAAAAGCATTCAAAAAATTTTGGCCTGCAGATTTAAATATAGAAGGTAAAGATCAAATCAGAGGGTGGTGGAATTCACAATTAATTCTTTCAGAAATAAAATTCGGAAAAAAACCATTCAAAACAATTATGTTACATGGAATGATTTTAGATTTATTCAAAAATAAAATGTCTAAATCAAAAGGAAATATAATAACTCCTGGAGAAATTATAGAAAAATATGGGAGAGATAAATTAAGATATTTTTTTGCGAAAACCTCTAAGGGTGAAGATTTTAAATTTAACGAAGATAATTTCAAAGATACTGAAAAAATCTTTCGGATGATATTAAATATAAACAAATTCATAAATGGAATTAGTGAAAATGAAGAAAAACTAAGAACAGAAGATAAATGGATTCTTTCAAAATTTAATAGAACAATCAAAGATATAAAAAAATATTATAATGATTATAATTTTCCAAAAGTCGTCAAAAAATTTGAGGAATTCTTAGGAGATTTATCAAGAACTTATATTAAAATGATAAGAGACCGACCGGGAGAAACCTTCAAAATATTAAATCAAATAAGAGAGGATTCTCTCAAACTTTTGGCTCCTATCTGTCCATTTTTAACAGAACGACTTTGGCAAGAATTAAGAACTGAAAATAAAGTGAAAGAAGAATCCATACATCTTTCTTCTTTTCCTGAAGTAGAAGAAAGATTAATCGATGAAGATTTAGAAAAAGAAATGGATTTGATTTTGAAAATAATAGAACAAGGTTTAGCAGAAAGAGATAAAATAAAATTGGGATTGAAATGGCCCTCACAAAAAGTTTTTATAAATAGCGAGGAGGAAATCGGAAAAAGATTTTATGACATAATCAAAAAAGGATTAAATGTAAAAGAAATAGAGATTAAAAAATCGAAAGAATTTTCTGTAAAAATTGACGAAAGATTGTCCCCCGAATTAGAAGCTGAAGGATATGCAAGAGTTCTTTCAAGGAATATACAAAATATGAGAAAGAAAGCTGGACTAAAAAAAGAAGACAAAATAGAAATAATTCTCCTCGGAAATGAAGAATTAATAAAAATTTTGGAAAGAAAAAAAGTTTTTATTGAAGAAAGAACTAATTCAAAAAGTTTAAAATTTGGAAAGATTTCAGAAGAAGATAAAGGAACCTTTAAAAAGAAGGAAACCTTCAAGATAAAAGAAAGAGATGTAGAGGTAAGAATTAACTTTTAAGAGGTTAATTATATACTCTTTAGAGGATGACAAAATTTAAAAGGGAAAATTAACACTAAATAATATGATAATTGAAGAAGATTTTTTAAATCGGTTGAGGAAGGTTTTTGGTTTAAACCTTTACCAAGTTAAAGTTTGGACGGCACTTCTATCTAGAGGAACTTCAACCGCCGGGGAACTTAGCAATATTTCAGAAGTTCCAAGAAGTAGAACTTATGATATCCTCGAAAGTTTAGAAAAAAAAGGATTTATAGTAATGAAACTTGGAAAACCTATAAAATTTCTCGCTTTAAAACCTTCAGAAGTCATAGAAAGAGTTAAGAGAAATTTGGTGAGCGAAGCCAAAGAAAAAACAGTAAGACTTGAAAAATTAAAAGGAAATAATGTATTAGAAGAATTGAATTCTTTATTCAAAAATGGAATTAAATTTGTGGAATCTTCCGATTTATCTGGAAGTTTAAAAGGAAGACAAAATCTTTATAATCACATAGATATGATGATAAGGGATGCAGAAAAAGAGGTAATAATTGTAACAACAGAAGCTGGACTTAGTAGAAAATTTGAAGTGCTTTTCCCAAGTTTACAAAAAGCAAAAGAGCGTGGAGTAGTTGTAAGAATTGCCGCACCAATCAACAAAAACAATATAAAAATCGCAAAGGAATTTAAGAAGGTTGGAACTATAAAAAATATGACTAATTTTAAATCAAGATTTGTAATAATTGATTCAAATCAAATAATGTTTATGCTTCTAGATGATGAAAAATTCCATCCAAACTATGACGTTGGTGTTTGGATAAACACAGACTTCTTTGCCAATGCTTTAGAAGAAATGTTTAACCTTGCTTGGAAAGAAATGAAAAGTATAAAATAATTTTTAAAAACATTTTTTCTAGGCCCCGTCTTTTTCTATTTATGTGAATCGGATAAGATAAAAAATCTCACCTCTTTCTATTTATGTGAATCGGAAGAAATCAAAGATTTCGCCTCTTTCTATTTATGTGAATCGGAAGAAATCAAAGATTTCGCCTCTTTCTATTTATGTGAATCGGAAGA
>CAYWQG010000005.1:14386-17280 GCA_964460635.1 Candidatus Woesearchaeota archaeon
AATCGGAAGAAATCAAAGATTTCGCCTCTTTCTATTTATGTGAATCGGAAGAAATGAAAAGTATAAAATAATTCTATTTTATAAATTAAATGTGGGTGACAGGATTCGAACCTGCGTAAGCAATAAAGCTACAGGATCTTAAGTCCTGCCCGTTTGACCACTCCGGCACACCCACATAAAATACTTTAAATATTTCGACTTATAAATTTAATTAAAATAATCTTTCTAATAACTCTATTTATTTAGAGGTAGAATCATCAGTAATTTGTTTAAAGGACGTGTTCGCGGCTATGGCTCCCCCAGAACAAGCAGTTATTATTTGTTTTAGAGGATTATTAGTAACATCTCCCGCAGCGAAAAATCCTTTCAAGTTCGTTTCTTGGAACTTATCTACTTTTATATGTCCATTCTCTAATTCGATCTTTAAATTTTTTGAAAGATTTACATTCGGAGAACCGCCAATCATAATAAACAAACCATCTAATTTTAATTTTTTCCCAGTATCGAGGAAAACGCCCTCCAATTTTTCCTTCCCTAAAAGCTTCGTAACATTCGAACTAAAAATTGTTTCAATCTTTGTCTCTTCATTTAACTTTTCAACATATGAAGGAAATGCTTTATAGAATTTATCCTTCCTATAAATAATATAAACTTTTTTAGCAAATTTAGCTATTAACATTGCAGAAGTCAAAGCAGAATTTCCTCCGCCGACAACTCCTACGATTTTTCGTTTATAAAAAGCCGCATCACAAGTTGCACAATAGCTTATTCCTTTTCCTAAAAATTCTTTCTCCCTTTCCAAACCTAATTTTTTAACTTCCGTCCCGGTAGCAAGGACAACTTTCTTCGAAGAGAAAGATTCTTTTTCAATTCGTATCTCAAAACCTCCAGATTTTTTTTCAATATTTAGAACCTTCCCAAAAACAGTATCGACTTCAGAGTCTTTTATTTGATTCATCATTTTCTCCGCAAGTTCAAAACCCTTTATCAATTTGTAAGAGGGAAAATTCCTTATTTCGTTTGCCTCCCCTGTGACTCCTCCAGGCATTTCTCCAACCACGAGCGTTTTCAAATTATAACCAGCCCCGTAAAGCGCGGCGGTTAATCCTGCGGCGCCCATTCCAATTATCAATAAATCATATTCTTTCATTTTAATAAAATATAAAAAGAATATATTATATAAAACTTATGGAGAAACAACTAATTGAGGTTTTAGGAAAAACATTTGAGAAATTAGGAATAAAATTAAATTCGGAAAAAATAAATGATCTTGTAGAAGTTCCCGAAACTCTTGAAAATGGAGATTTTTCTCTCCCTTGTTTTTCATTTTCAAAAATATTAAAAAAATCTCCTAAGGAAATTGCTAAAAAATTAAGTAAAGAAATTAAAAAAATAATTTCAAAAGATTTTGAGAAAATTGAAGTTTCCGGAGGTTACATAAATTTCTTTTTGAATAAGGAAAAATTCTCAGAGGAAATTTTAAAAAATATTTTAAAGGAAAAAGAAAATTATGGAAAAGAATCAAAGAAAAACAAGACTTTGATTGTAGAATTCTCCTCGCCGAACATCGCAAAACCATTTCATATTGGACATTTGCGTTCAACAATAATAGGAAATTCTCTCTCGAAAATGGCAGAATTTAAAGGTTTTAAAGTTAAGAAAATAAATTATTTGGGGGATTGGGGAACACAATTTGGAAAGTTAATTTTTGGATATAAAAAATTTGGGAATAGAAAAGAATTTGAGAAAGACCCTTTAAAATATATGTTAAAAATTTATGTTAAGGTTAGCCAAAATAAAGATTATGAAACGGGCTCGAGGGCTTGGTTTAAAAAATTAGAGGAGGGAGATAAAAGTGCTCTTAAAATTTGGAAATTATTTAAAGAGAAAAGTTTAGAAAATTTTGAAAAGATTTATGGGAAGATGCATATAGAATTTGATGAATTCTCCTCGGAATCTGAAATTTTTGGAAAAACAGAGGAAGTTATAAATATTCTGAAAAAGAAAAAACTTTTGGTAAAGGATGATGGGGCGTGGATTATAGATTTAAAGAAATATTCTTTAGGCGTTTCAATTATAATAAAAAGCGACGGAGCGACAACTTATGTCGTCAGAGATATTGCCGAGGCGATTCGTAGATTTGAAAATAATAAATTTTATAAGATGATTTATGAAGTTGGAGGAGAACAAAAACTTCATTTTGAACAATTATTTAAAATTTTAGAATTAATGAATCTCAAATGGGCAAAGAATTGTGAGCACGTTTATCACGGATTTTATTTAGGAAATGATGGAAAAAAGTTTGCAACAAGAAAAGGAAGCATAGTTTATTTAGAAAATATTTTAGATGAAACTGAAAAATTAGCAAAGGAAGAAATTTTAAAAAGAGATAAAGAAATATCCAAAGAAGATTTGGAAAATCGAGCCAAAAAGATTTCTATCGCCGCGATTTTCTATGGAGATTTAAAAAATTACAGAAAGAACGACGTCGTTTTTGACCTCCAGAAATTCATCCATTTTGAAGGAGACACCGGACCTTATTTGCTTTATAGTTACGCAAGAGCTTCTTCTATAATAAAAAAAATAAAGAGAAAAGAGAATTACTCTTTTGAGAAATTAGAAATCGAAGAATACAAATTGATAAAATTACTCTCTGAATTTAAGGAAGTCCTCGCTGTTTCTTATAAAAATCTGAACCCTTCTTTAATCGCGAAATATTCTTATAAACTCTCTAAAACTTTTAACGAATTTTATCATTGTTGTCCAGTAATCAACTCTAAAAAGGAGCCTTTCAGAAGAGACCTCGTTGAAGCATTTAGAATTGTTTTAAAAAGCTCGCTTTCTCTTTTAGGAATAGAAACTTTGGAGAAAATGTAAATTCAGAGAAGTAGTTA
>CAYWQG010000006.1:0-16843 GCA_964460635.1 Candidatus Woesearchaeota archaeon
CAAGAGAATAATTTATAAATAAAAAGTATTAGTCTCTTATATGCCTACGTGGTCTAATGGCTATGACACCAGCCTGTCGCGCTGGTAACCCGAGTTCGATCCTCGGCGTGGGCGTATCTTATTACTGATAAAAATTCTTAGAACTCATTTTCAATAAATATTAAAAAGACTTTTTCTTAGCAGTTCTATGACTTACATAAAAAAATTGGTGATTTATGGTTTCAAGAGTTTCGTTAGGAAAACGGAATTACCCTTTTCTAGAGGACGAAACATAATAATTGGGCCGAATGGTTCTGGTAAATCAAATATTAGTGATGCTTTATGTTTTGTTCTTGGAAGGTTAAGCACGAAATCCATGAGAGCGACGAAAACAAAGAACCTGATTTTCCTTGGATCGAAAAATGTCTCTCCCTTAAAAGAAGCAAGTGTAGAAATAATTTTTGATAACTCAAATAAAGTTTTTCCAGTTGATGAGAAAGAGCTTAAAATAAAAAGAATTGTAAGAAAAGATGGACAGAGTATTTACAAAATAAATGATAAAAGGAGAAAGAGGCAGGAGACCTTAGAGATGCTCGCGTACGCGGGAATTTATCCAGATTCTTTTAATATAATTCTTCAGGGAAAAATACAGCATTTTGTTGAAATGCCTCCGGAAGAAAGGAAAAAAATAATAGAAGATGTTTCTGGAGTTTCAATTTATGAAATGAGAAAAGAGAAATCTTTGAGGGAGTTAAAAAAAGTCGACGAAAAATTAAAAGAAGTTTCTTCGATTCTAAGAGAGCGAAGCTCTTATTTGAACACTTTAGAAAAAGACAGAAGAGAAGCACTTAGATTTAAAAAATTAGAGGGCTTGATTAGGATATATCAGGCAAGTATTTTAAGTGAAAAAACAAAACAAAGAAAAGAAGAAGAGGAAGAGATAAAAGAAAGTATTTCAAAGTTAAAAGAAAACTTAGAGGAGCAGAAGAAAAGAGTTGAAGAAGACGAATCATCCATAGAGGAATTCAATTCAAAAGTTTCTAAAATTGTTTCTTTCATTAAAAATTCTACCGGATTTGAACAGGAAAAGATAAACAGAGAAATTGTGAATCTCCGGGCTGAAATTGCAGGGGTACAAGTTAAGAAGGAAGAAAAAGAAAATAGAATATTAAAAATTCGGGATGAAAGTAAAAGAACTGAAGGCTTTATCTATCAGACTTCTCAAAAAATAAAAGAGTTTCAGAAGAAATCTCCAACAACCAAAGTAAGGGAAGAACAGAAAAAAGAATTAGAGAGGAAAAGAAAAGAATTGGAATTATTAGAATCTTCTAAAAAGAATTTCTACACTTTATCTTCAGAATTTAACTTCGTAAAAAGGAATATTGAGGATGAAAAGAATTCAATTGAACAAACAGAATTTAATCTGGAAAAACTTTCTGAAGAGATAAATAAATTGTATCTTGGTTTAACCTATAAGAATAGTTCAGAAGAAGAAATAAAAAATATAAAATCCTCTTTAGAAGAAGACGAAAAAACAAAGGATTTCCTATACAAAAAATTAAGGGATTTGGAAAAAGTTTCTTATTCTTCAGAAAAAGAAATTGAAAAACAAAAAGAAATAATTGAAAAAATTTCAGAGTTTGATGTCTGTCCTCTTTGTAAAAGTGAGATAACGGAGAATCATATAAATTCTATAAAGAAAGAAGTCGAACCAAAAATAAATTATTTGAATAAGAAAATTATCAATTCAGACAAAGAAGCTTCAATTGTAGAAAATACACTTCGAGTTTTGAAACAAAAGCTTTTGGATAATAAAATTATGTTAGAGAAAAAAGAAAAAGATTTTATTATTCTAAATAAAATAAAAGAAGGTAAAAGAAATTTAGAGGAGGAGAAAAATAAGATAGAACGTTCGAGAAAAAATAAAAAAAGTCTTGAAAATAAGAGAAAAGAGTTCGAGGAAAAATTATCTCAAATAGAAGATGTTGAAGAAAAATACGATGAGGTTAAGTTGGAGGTTGAAGAGCTTTCGGTTAGGCTGAAACAGGAATTGAATTTTGAGTTTCTTTCCAAACAATCTGAAGTTGATAGAGGAAAAATTTTAATAAAGAAATATTCCAGAGAAAGAGAAGCACTTAAAGAAGAACTAAAAGAGATTGAGATTCATTTAAAGGAAATTCAACTTATTCTTTCTAAGAAGCGATTAAAAGAAGAAAGTTTGAGAGAAGAATTTAAAGAAAAGATTTCTGAAAAAGAGACAATTCAAAAGGAGATAAGAACAAAAGAAATACAAATTTTAAAAACTCAAAGTGAAATGAAAGTTAATGAATTGAATTTAAATAATTTTAAAATAAATCTTGCGAGAGTAATTGCGAGGATTGAAACTTTGGAGTATGAATTTAGAGAATTAGAAAGTAAAGAAACTATAAAGATGAGTCTCGATAAGTTGGAAAACAAATTAAAAGAAGTGAAAGAGGCACTTTCAAAAATCGGAAATGTAAATCTTCGTTCTCTGGAAGTTTATGAAAAGATTAAGGAAGAATACAATTCAGTGAATGAAAAATCTGAAACTATTCTTAAAGAAAAGGGGGGAATTTTAAAGATAATTAAGGAGATAGATATTAAGAAAAAGAAAAAGTTTTTAGAGACTATGAAAAATTTAAATGTTTCTTTCTCTAAGAATTTTTTAGGATTGAGTGAAAAAGGAAAAGTTAGTTTAGAACTTGAAGAAAAAAAAGATCCTTTTAATTCTGGAATAAACATAATTTTAAAGACGATGCAAGGAAAACTTTTTGATGTAACTTCGCTTTCTGGAGGGGAACAAACTCTTGTAGCAATTTCTTTGATTTTTGCAATTCAGGAATTAACTCCTTATTATTTTTATCTCTTAGATGAAATCGACGCTTCTCTCGACAGAGAAAATACGGAACGACTTTCAGAATTATTAAAGAATTATATGAAATCAGGGCAATATATCATAATAACACATAACGATGCCTTGATTTTAAAGTCTGATAATGTCTATGGAGTAACTATGAATGATGGATTGAGTAAAGTTATTTCTTTGAAACTTTAATCAATTAAGAGGTTCGAAAGAATCTAATTATAGATTCAATCTTGACTCTTCAAAATAAAAAATAAAAAAATAAAAAATATTAATCTTAGTAATAGCTTTCGCCTAAGTCTTCTTTCTTTTTTGGTCCTTTTGTAAGTAGAAATATCAAGATAAATAAAAGTATCAAGAATATTACTGCTAACAATATAGTTATGGTGTTTACGATAACTTTACTTGTTCCAGTTGAGTTTTCTTCGTTAGTAGATGTCGTATAAAAGAAAGTTTTTAACAACTTTCCGTTAGCTAAGACATTGTACTTTCCGTTTGAATCCATAACTAATTTTTTTGTTGATTCGGGAAGCACTACCACTGAGACATTTTCTCCATTGGGTTCTGTTACTTGATAAACCTGAATATTCTTTGCAGGATTTATAAATAAGAGAGATCCTTCTTCTTGGATTACTTGGCTTGGAACAGAATTCTGTATGAAAATCTGTTTTGAAGCTTCAGTATTTGTATCTTGGTTCTCTACTTCTGTTTTCAAGAGATAACTTCCTGAAGAAACATCAGATGGAATTTGTATGTATAACCTTCTCGTGTCTGCTTTTCTATTGTTTGTGTTCAAATGGTCATAATGAGTTGAATTACATTCAGAATCTCCAAAACATTCATAATTATTTAGAGGAACCAAATCTCCAAAGTAAACATTCCTGACAATATTCAATTGTGGGATTGATACTTGTAAGTATAAATCATTCAAATCATCGTATCCAAAGTTCTTGAAAGAGATATCTACGGGTATATTTGAACCTGCGTTTATCTCGTTAGGAGCATCTATGGACATAACCTTAACTGAATAACTTGGTCTTTGAACTCTTACCTTATAGAACTTAGTTAACATCTCTGAATTTCCGCCCCAGATTTTTACTTCTAAACTGACTGTGTTGCTTAATTCTTGGGTTAAATCGTATGGAATCTTTAATGTTAAAAGTTTCATATAATTATAACCAGCTTCTACATCGAATGGAGCACTTGTTACAATCGCATATTTCTTTAAGCCGTTTAATTCTAAGCTTACTTTAATATTTGATGCACTTGTGTTCGAAACGAAATGAGTTTCAACTACCACATTATTTCCTGCAATTACAGAGGAAGTATTGTGAGAAGCATCAACATTGTTTAGAGTTACCTGAGTCAATCCAAAACTTGATGCACTAACTAAAGTTGCAAACAATAAGACTATACTCATCACCGATAACAAAAAGACAAAATTTTTTTTGTTCATTGTTTTTTTATATATATTTAATTACACAGGAAGCCATTGGTTTCTGCACTTTAAAGAATTTTCTTAGGTTTATAAACTTTATGGTGATAACAATATTTATCTATTATTTAGTTACTATTTGTCTGAACAGAAAGTATAAAGAGATTGTCCTCGGAAAACTATAATTTAATTTGTTTTTTTTCCTCGTAGGCTTTTTTCCATGTTATCCAACTTTTTCTAAAGATTCCTTCTTTGTCATATTTTAATATGTTCTTTTTTAAAAATTTTATAGTGTTTGAATCCGAACAATATCCCGAACCAATTTCTTTTCCATATTTTTCTTTTAGCTTATTCATTTCTTTTTCCCTTTCACATTTGGCAAGAATTGAGGCAGCCGAAACAACTATGTGATTTTGATCTGCTTTGTGTTCGCAGGAGAGCCCTAAATTTGTAAAATCTTTTATCTGAACCCGAAGGGAATCTTCCCATTTTCTTATACTAACTGAAGGACAATCTACAAATATATTAATTTTTTTTGAAGGGGTTTCTAAACTATTTATTATTTTTGAACAAGCCGAAGATTCTATTTCGTTGAGTTTCGTTCTTTCTTTTCCCTCTCCGTCTATATCTTTGGGGAATATTTTTATTATTTTAAAAAATTCTGCTCTGCGTTTTATTTCTCCCTCTAAAAATTCTCTTCTTTTCTGTGTCAATTGTTTGCTGTCTTTTACTCCTAAATTTTTTAATTCCCTTCTTGATTTTTCATCAAGTAAACATCCTGCAACAACCATCGGACCTATAACAGGTCCCCTCCCTGCCTCGTCTATTCCAAATTCTAAAGTTTTCATCAAACTTTAAAAAGGCAAGTGTATAAAAAGCTATGGGACGTTTTTGTAGGTTTAGGCGCCATCGCATAGTGGTAGTGCACACGCTTGGAGGGCGTGGCCCTTTGGGCTCCTGGGTTCGATTCCCAGTGGCGCCGTCATAGTCGAAATTAAATTTTAAAAATAAAAATCTTGAAATATAATGAAGAAAGAACAAACAAAAATTACTTTAGAAAAATTAAAGAATTTTTTGAGAGAGTCAAAAAAGAAAACTTATGCGTCAATATTTTCAATACCCAAAAAGATAGAAGGAATGGGCAAAAGATATATTATTAAAAAAGGAGATTTAACATATTTGGATTCTTACCACGGAGAAAAAATCTTTTCTGGAAAAGAGGTAGTTTTATTTAAGGATTGTGTAATTTGGTCAATGGTTTATTTTGGAGGAATTAAAGAGGATATAAAAGATGAGAAAATAATTTATAAGTTTCTCAAATTTTGTTTAAAAAAAGTTCCTATAGAGTTTCCAATCAGAGGTCCAAAAGAATTTTCAAAGGGTGATTTTAAGTATGTTAATAGATGGAATGGTAATTTTTATTATTTTTATGGAAAGGAAGAAATATTCAATCAAGAAAAATTAGTTTATACACTCAATTATTTTGGAGGCAAAATTTCCTTTTAAAAGGATAAGCGGACTTCTAAAAATTCATACGGAATTCTTTTCCATGATTTTCAAATTCAAGTTTCTGGTATAAAGCATGAACCTTTGGTTTTTCATATCTGCTCATACAAATAAGTTTATAACAACTTTTTCGTTTTGCCTCTCATGTTTAACAAAAAAATTACGCTCGGACTCGGAATCGAACCGAGAAATCCAAAAAAAGGAAACCGCGTCTCGAGCGCGGCGCAGTACCATTGTGCCATCCGAGCTTTATTATAATTAATTAGAATAATTAAATTTTTAAATTCTTGAAGTCCGAATCAATCTTATCAAGCTCTTCTGTTATTTTTGTAATCGCCCTCTTGACGGCTTTTTTAGCATCTTCTCCTTTGGTTTCTACCCTTAAAACAGGATTCTTTAGAGGATGCTCCTGCCTCCAAGCAGCCATAAGAACTGCAGGGTCTTTATTCAAATAAACTTTCACAATTTCTACAATTGTTATATTATCCAATTCTACCTCGAGCTCAGTTTTAGAACTCTTTAATATTTTTATTTTCATATTAAAAATTGTGATGTTTCCTTTAAAAATTCTTCTATAAGTCTGGCTTCGTTTAATAAAGTAAAATTTAATCTTACTTCATTAATAGGAATTTATAAAAAGAATAAAATCTCAAGTGAAGCATGGAAAAAATGTTAAGAGAAATGATTGAATATCCCAGAGAAGGAATCTTAAGCAAAGAAATCATAAAGACTGAAAAATTGAATGTGACGCTTTTTTGTATGACAAAGGGTGCAGAACTTTCTGAACATACTTCTACAAAGCAGGCTCTTGTTTATGTCTTAGAAGGAGATGGAATTTTCAACTTAGAAGGAAAAGATATTTTTATGAAGGATGGCGTTTTAATATTTATGAAAGAAAATGCTATTCATTCTCTAAAAGTCAAAGAGAATACTACTTTTATTTTATCACTCATTAGTTGAAAATTTCTCTTTATTTTAAGGAATAAAAGAACTTTATAATTTTTTAGATCTAATTATAAGTCTTTTTGTAAATCATCTAAATCAGAAGTCGTTAAGTTACTATTTTTCAGATGATCAAAATTAGATGGATTTAATTTTTCTTCTCTTTTACTTATTTTTATCTCTAATAAATTTTCTATCTTTTTAATTAAAAGAGCACTATTATTTGGCACCCTTCCTTTTTCTAAAAGTTCAAGCACTTGTTCAGACTCTTTAATCTTTTCGGCAAATCTTTTCAAAGTCAATTTTTTTCTTCTTCGTGCTACTTTTATCATCCAATGAAAATTACGAATTAACTCTTGAGGATTTTCTTTAAATTTTGTAGAATTAAAATTTTTATCTAAAACTTCTTTTATAATAGCCTCTTCATCTTTCAACTCTCTGTTTGGTTTAAAACTTGTTCTCTTGAATCCAGAAATTTTGACCAGCCTCTCATAAGTCGTTCTCTTTCTTTCCGGCTCTTCTGGTTTTGGAATATCAATAAGAGGAAAATCCTCTTTAAAAGAACATTTCCTACAAATCTTGATAATCTTTTTTTCTCCAATCGCTTCGAAAAGAAGAGTCTTATCTTCACCTATTCCACATTTAAAACATTTTTCCATAAAAATAAATGTCTTGAGGGTTTTTTAATTTTGCTATGTTATAGAAGCTATTTATTTCTATTAATTCTGATTCTTTCTTTAGTCTTATTTACTATATCTGTTAACTGATGGAGATCTAAATTAGTCAAATTATCTAAAATAATTTTATTATTTATTATTATACTTGGAGTTTCTTTTATATTATATTTATTTAATAAGACATTCAAGGAACTCAGATTGCTATTCATAGCGATTGGTATCAAAATTATTTTTCCACCTTCTTTTTCTTTAAAACTTAATAAGAGATTGGACCAAACTTTTTGTTTCGCCTGAACTGAAAGGTCTTTGCTATGATATTTGTATAAATAAACAATCAAAGATATCTCGTTAGGACATTTCTTTAATATTTCTGAACTATCTACCCATAAAAGAGTTCTCATAGAATTATATTTCCTATGGAGTATATTTATATTTCCCGTTAACCCCTGCTCCCTCTCGTAATTGTCTAAAATTATTGACTCTTTATAGATTTTATCTGCAAAATTTACTTGTGAGGAAATCATTTGATTACAGCTAAGATTAGCATTCTGAAACATATAACTCAACGCAAAGTTGTCTATTATTGAAGCCTGTGCGTCTGAATAATATTTATTAAGTTTTTCAACATTCCCTTGTTCGAGTAAAAATCCAAAATAGAGCCCGAATATAAATAGGGCTCCTGCTAAGAAGAGAGCTTCTAAAAAGATTCGTTTGTTACTTACATTTACCATTCTTCTTTTTTTCTTATATATTTATACATTGAAATTATCAAAACAAAAGGATATGCTAAAAGATAAAAAAACATATAAAACAAAACACTGAGTAACTTGGGCTTTTTAAAACTTTTCTCTTTAATGTTATAAATCGCAAGAGAAATAAAAACTATTGAAAAAAGTATTAGAAAAACTCCAAAGAGAAAAAGGACATAGGTTATTAATGGAACATGAAGAAAAGTTAAAAAAGAAATTTTTGTTTGTATAGAGAGAGAAACAAAAACATATTGAAATAAGATTTCTCTTAGAGCCCGGTAGATAAAAAAGAGGAAGCCGAATATAGCCAAAGACCATGAGAGAACAAAGTAAGGAAGGATAAAATAACCCAACATACTTTTTTCAAAAAAACTTTTTTTATATTTTCTTATTGTTTGAAGTCCTCCGAGGTTCCACCTCACTCTTTGTTTGAACCAACTTCTTATTGTTTCAGGTGCAAAAGTATAAACATAGGAAGATAAAGACATTGCAACTTTTTTATTAATATGAACAAAATTCCAAGTTATTTCTATATCTTCAGTTAGATTTTTCTCGTCAAATCCTCCGACGCTTTCAAAAAGTTCCCTTCTATAAATTGCTAGGGGCCCAGGGGTAACATAGATAGCATCTAAAAAACCGAGGAGTTTTCGTGTGAATGCAATCATTATATATTCAATCGCCTGAATTCTTTCAATGAAATTATTTCTATTTTTGAGAAGAACCGTAGATGATGCGCCTCCAACTTGAGGATTATCAAAAAATCCAATCATTCTTGATATTGCGTTTTTCTGTGGAATAGAATCTGCATCTGTAAAACCTATGAGTTCTGTTTTCACAAATTTTGCTCCGTAATTTTTAGAACCACTTGCCCTTCCAGTATTATGTGGTGTTTGTAAAGCAACAACTCGAGTGTATTTTTTTTCCAAACCTTTTATTAATTCATAAGAATTGTCTGTACTACAATCATCAACGACAAAAATCTTTTTTAAAGGAGCATAGTCCGAATTCAAAAGAGATTCCACTGTCTTGACTATTGTTTTCTCTTCATTATAACAAGGTATCACCATACTTAAAGGATAATCTCTTTTTCTTCTGGGAGATTCAAACATTGATTTTCTATTAAAAAAATAAGTCAGAAGGTATATCGAAGAGAAATATAAAGTCAGAAATACATAAAATAAATAAATAAATAAAATTAGTCCTATCATCTTTTTTCTCCTTTGAAAACTTTTTCTCCTTTAGAAAGATTGAAGTAATCATAGAACTTTTGTGATAGACTTAATTCCCAGGTTCTTCCCATCTTTTTTCTTTCGAGAAGATTCAATTCTAGAAATCTTCTTATATGTTCATAAGATTTATTCCCCCTTATATTTATTATTACTGATTGTTTGACTGGTTGTTTAAAAGCAATTATTGCAAGGGTTTCTTTTTCTGTAGAACTAAACTCTGAGGCCCCTCCTGCAATTCTATTTGATAATTCATAATATTCTTCTTTTATATCCATTTTCCATTTTCCTCCTTTCTCGAGGATATCTAATGCAGAATCTTGGGAAGAATATTTTTTTTTTAATTTTAGTATAAGTTCCTTGATTTCTATCGGATTTAAATTCAATAAATTTACGAGTTCTTCCAAACCGAGAAATTTTCCATAGATAAAAAACACGGCCTCTAAAGTTTTCAAAGATTTATTTTCTATGTCTTCCATAAATAGAAGAGAAAAATTGATTATATAAAACTTTCAGAAATTAATCAGTAAGAATTTTTATTTCCCAAGAATGAAAAAACAGTTTTTAGATTTTGTACCTTAAAATTATTCCAATCCCTGAAAGATTAAAAAACTGTTTTCCTTCTTCAGTTTCTCTTGAAACGAATTCAATCCTTGTATCCATCTGTTCTGCTATTTTGATTAATTCTTTTGAGTTTTTATTGTCAAAATCCTCTGAAAAAATTAATGTTTTAACAGCCCCATATCCTAAAGCCTTTTCTATATCTTCTATTTTATAGAGGGCCAACCCAGAACCTTTTCCCAAAATTTCAAAAAATTCTTTTAATAAATCTTTTTCTTTAACAATTTCTTGATTGACTAAATATTCTTTTGATTTTTCTACTAATTCCTGAAGTCCTGAGAAATCAGTGTTTCCTAAGTCAATTCTTCCAAGGACTTTTTTTCTTAAAATTGCGGCTAAGTATTCTCCGTCTAAAAATTCGTCTTTAGTTGGAACTGGCCCTCCGACCAAAATTCCTTTTAAATTTTTATTATCATAAAAGAATTCTTTCATCTTATCTGCAATTCTTTTATAAAAATCTTTGGTTAGACCTTCTGTAATTCTATGGAATCTTTGGGAGCTTTGTCCCCCTGCCCGAATTTTACTCGGGATTCCTGAGGTCATTTTGTGAATTTGTTTTATTCCTTTGCCTTTTAAAATTCCTATCGTCGCTTCTTTTCTATCCATAACTAAAAGCCCATACAAATCTTTTATTTCTAACATATCATCCAAAGGTTCCAAAACGAACTCTTTATCACAACGATATAATCTTGTCCTAATTTTCTCCGGAGGATCTATTTCCCAAAGTTCTAAATCTAATTGTCCCTCAACCCTTGAAACGTTTCCGCAGAAAATAGCGAGACCATTTTCTGGTGCTTTCTTATAAACTTTGAGCACCCTTACTATTTTTTCTAAAGCATCGAGCACATTATTTCTCGTCGTCGTAGATTTAATATTTTTGGCGGTCGATTTTTCTGCCTCTAATTGTCTTTGTACAGTATTAATATCATAGCCTGATGGGACATAAACGGTTATAAGTTCTGTATGTTTTCCCTTATATTCTCCAAGAGTTTCTACTAAATCTTTTAATTCTTTTTTAGAAAGACTCATAAAAATTCAACTCCAAAATCTCCAATTTTTATCTCAACGGAATTTGTTACGTTCTTTAAATCTTCTAAGGAATTATTTAATTTTTTATAATCCCTTTCTTCTATCGTCAAAATTATTTTTGAATTCATCGATTTTTTTAATTCTGATTTCTTAGAACGAACTTTTAAAAGAATGTTCAAGAAACTATTCCAAATATTTTTGTCTTTGATATTTTCAAATTTCTTAGGCCATTCCGAGAGATGTATACTTTTTATTTTTTCGTGTTCTTTAAATTTATTTAAATAAATTTCCTCTGTTATAAACGGCATTATCGGAGCAAATAATTTTAAGACTACTAAGAGACTTTTGTAAAGAGTCCATTGCGCAGAAAGTTTTTTATCTCCATTCCCTTCATAAATTCTTTTTTTTACAATTTCCAAATAATTAGAAGTGAAATCTTCCCAAAAGAAATTGGTAAGTTTTAATTTCGCTTGTGAATATTCATAATTATTGAAATCATTTGTAACACTAATTATTAATTCATTTAACTTTATTAAAAATTCTTCATCGATAATTTCTAAATTTTTAGGTCTTTCAAATTTATAATCTTCAAGATTCATAAAAATAAATTTTGAAGCATTTACTAATTTCTTTATTAATTTTTTACCTGCAATTAAATCTTTTTCCTGATAATTCGTGTCTGTTCCGAGTTTAGAACTAGAAGCCCAAAATCGTAAAGCATCTGCTCCATATTTTTTTAAAATCTCCTGAGGATCAATGACATTCCCTTTTGATTTTGACATTTTTTCTCCCTTCAAGAATACATTCCCAGAAATAATTATATTCTTCCAAGGAATTTTTCCACTATGATAAAATTCTTTTACAATTGAATAAAACGCCCAAGTTCTTATTATATCATGTGCCTGCGGTCTCAAAGAGAGTGGTGGCTCTATTTTTTTTCCAGATAATTCTGAAACTATTTGTGGAGATGAAGAAGAAGTGAACCAAGTATCAAAGACCATTTTTTCAGGAATTGCATCTCCTCCACATTTCAAACATTTCTTTGATTCTTTCGTCGGATCGACCGGAAGTTCTTTTTCCTCAGCAAGAATTATTTCATTACAATTTTCACATTTCCAAACAGGAATAGGAACGCCAAAGAGTCGGTTCCTCGAGATATTCCAATCCCAGCCGAGACCATTTATCCAGTTTTCATATCTTTGTCTCATAAAAATCGGGAACCAATTTATTTTTCTTCCTTGCTCTAATAATTCTTTTTTGTTTTCTAAGAGTTTCACAAACCATTGTCTTATTGGTAAAAATTCAATTGGAGTTTCACATCGTTCATGAACGTTCAAAATATGATTAATCTTTTTTTGTTCTTTTATGAGATTCTTCTCTTTTAATTCGTTAAGTATCTTTTCCCTCGCTTTCCGGACACTAAGTCCTTCATATCCTTTGACTAAAAATTTTCCATTTTTATCAAGAATTATTTTTGGAGTTAATTTTCTTTTTAAAATTGAATCTACATCGAAACGATCACCATAACTACAAATCATTAATACGCCAGTTCCTTTTTTCATATCCGCAGATTCGTCGGCAATTATTGGAACTTCGAAATTGAAAAGTGGAACTTTTGCTTTTTTTCCTATTAAATTTTTGTATCTTTTATCTAAAGGATTCACAAAAATTGCTCTACACGCGGGTAAGAACTCTGGTCTAGTAGTTGCTATTAAAAGTTCTTTAGAATCACATTCAAATTTCAAAGTTGAGAATAAAGTTTCAACTTCTTTATCTTCAAGTTCTGCCTGGGCTATGGAAGTTTTACAAGTAGAACACCAAATCGCAGGAAATTTCTTTTCATAAATGAATCCTTTTTTATAAAATTCTATGAAGGACTTCTGAGAAAGTTTTCTCGTCCTATCATTTATAGTTGAATAATAAATTTCTCTATCAAATGAGATCCCCAAATCAACCCAGTCCTGAATGAATTTTGGAGTTTCTTTTTTTAAAATTTTTAGGCAGAGTGAAATGAAATTCTCACGAGACATCTCTAAGCTTTTAACTTTCTCTATTTTTTCAATTAATCTTTCAGTTGGTAATCCATTATCGTCCGTTCCAAACGGATAAAATACAGCACCTTCGAACATTCTTCGGAATCTTGCTATAAAATCCTGTTGTGAGTAGGAAAAGGCGTGCCCCATATGCATACTTCCAGAAACCGTCGGAGGCGGAGAATCAATTGAATAAATATTTTCTTTAGTAAAATCTGTTTTGTAAACATTTTCTTCTTTCCAAAACTTTTTTAATTTTTCTTCGATTTCTTTAAATTCTATTTCTTTCGACATATAATAAAGAGACAATTAATCATTTAAAAAACTTCTTTAAAGGTTATTTTTAATTTATTAAGAAATTTTGGATTTTTGTGAATTATGTAATTAATTTAGCTCCTGCTAATCTTTGAAATGAGTGAAAACAATAAGTTTATAATTCTCATTTTTATAATTCTTCTATGAACAAAAAAGATTTATTTAATAAACAACATCCACTTTTGAAACAGAATAGGACGATAGGACAAAAATATGCCGACTTATTGACGGTCAAAGCTGGGAGTTGGGGATTTATTTTTTCTCTTATTGTTTTTATGATTATTTGGATAATTCTTAATACGATTGCATTTATAGGACAATGGGACCCTTGGCCATTTATTCTTCTTAATTTGTTACTCTCCGCTTTGGCAGCATTCCAGGCACCTATTATACTTATGAGTCAAAATCGTGAAAACGAAAGAGACAGAAAAAAACTTAATTATGATTATCTTTTAAATAGAAAATCCGAAAGAGAGGTTGAGGGAATTAAGAGCCAATTAGAAAGAATTGAGAGAAGATTAGAACGCCTCGGGGGATTTTTAAAAAAACAAAGAGATTTTTAAAGAATAATCTTAATTTATAGATGAGAAAAATACAGACAAAAAAGGAAAAGGATTTGAGAGACAAAAGGTTAAAAATGATTATGGGAATTTTTACGGGATTTCTTTTAACACTTAGTATCGCAGGTTTCGCTTTGACTGGAACTGAAAACAATGGGAAAATACGAAATAGTTTTTTAATTTATAACGGACATAAATTTATTTCTCAAGATAATCGATGGTATTTATCTTATGAAGGGAAAAATTTTACATTCGAGAATTCCCCGGAGAAAGTAGAAAAAATAAATTCAACTATTAAAGGAATCAGTAATTATTATTCTAAACCTCTTTATCTATATTCTAAAAATCTGAATGCAACTTCTGAAATTTATTTAAATCTAAAAAATATTGTGACAAGAATACAACCCGCTTGTTTGAGTAATTGTTCGGAAAATGTTCCTATAAAAACGTGTAGGGATAACTTTATAATCATAAAAGTCTCAAATAAAACAAGAGTTTATCAAAAAGAAAACTGTGTTTTCATAGAGGGGAGTTCCGAGGATATTTCTATCTTAACACAAAGCGTCTTATTCAAGATTCTTGATTTAAACTAATTGATAAACAAATTAATATAAAATGGTCAAAGGAAAAAAACCAAGCAAGAAAGAGAAAAAAGGGAATAATAAATCCAAAAAGAAAGTAGATAAAAAAAGAATAAGTGGATATGAGGTTTTTGATATAAAGGATTCTAAGGGAAATACTAAAGAAGAATTGGCTCCATTTGTCGAGGAGAACAAAGACCTTCCCCCAGAGGAGGAAAAACATCAGGAAAAAATTCTTTATTATTTTTTTATTGGTCTTGGAATCTTTCTTATTTTGAGTATTCTTTTTTTCTATATTTTGAATTCCTCAACAAGTTTTAATTATAAAGGAATAAAGTTTAATATAATAAATAAAGGAAAGATAACTTTTTACAATACCCAATTCCATAAATCCTTTAACAATAAGAATATTAATTATAATATTTTTCTAAGAAACGATCCTCGGCTTTTAGAGAAAATCCCATTTAAAGGAGGGATTAATCTTTCACATTTGCTTTTTGTAAATGTAGGAAATGGTTTATCTTGTAATGGGTATGGAACTATTGCAATTGCGAATATGGCCCAGATTTTTGGATTTATGGGAACAAAACTTGTTACAGTTGATAATTCAAATGAAACCTGTGATAAATCTGGAAGGTATTTATTTTTGAGAGTACGAAGTTCGAATAGAACGGATGTAGAAGAATTTTCTCCGAATTGTTATAATTTGAATGTTAAAAATTGTGAAGTTTTGAAACCGACAGAGAAATTTATATTAGATTATTATTTAAAATATTTAAAATGAATCTTTTAATTCTGGCCATTCTTCTTACGATTTTACCCGTGAGTGAACTTCGAGGAGGTTTGCCGGTGGCTTTGATTTACGCATTCAAAAATAATATTTCCATTCCTTTAGTTTTTTTAATCATAGTTCTAATTAATATTCTTTTAATTTTTTTTATTTTCTTTTTCTTAGATCATCTTCATCAAAAACTCTTGAATAATAAATTCTACAAAAAGTTATTTAAAAAATATGTGGAAAGAAATAGGGGAAAAATTGAAAAATTTAAAAAGAAATATAAAAAAAGTGGTTTTCTTGCATTGGCTTTATTCGTCGGTATTCCTATCCCCGGTAGTGGTGCCTGGACGGGAGTTTTAATTGCATGGCTTTTAGATCTTGAGAGGAAAAAAAGTATTATTGCTATTTCTCTTGGAGTTTTAATTGCTGGTCTTATAATTTTATTTCTTTTTCTTAAAATTCATTCTGTATTTTAATAGCCCCGCCAGGATTCGAACCTGGGTCTTGAGGCTCAGAACCTCAGATACTTGACCACTATAATACGGGGCTTCAATTTATTTTAAAACCAAAAAACAATATAAAAAACTATCTACAAATAATTAACTCATCAGAAAAAGAATTCGCAATCTTTTTATAGTTAAAAATCTCTCTTCTGATATGAATATTTTACTACTTATGGGAGTTTTAGTTGCGATAGTATTATTTTTTTATATTAAAATAGAATTCAGAAAGGCGAAAGATAAAATATTCATTACACTCTTTATAGTTTTTATTCTTCTTTCCTACTTCAGTTTTACTTCCGTTTTAGGTGGAAGAAATATAAATTTTGCCTCTTTCTCCGGTTTGTCCAAGGCTGGAAGTATCTATTTCTCTTGGTTGGGTTCGATTTTCTTCAATATAAAATCTATTACAGGAAACGCTATTAAAATGGATTGGTCTGGAAAAAATAAAACAAGAACAGGATAGTGAGGTATTTGTTAGAATATTTTATTAATTTTTAAGTTGAAAAACTCTACTAAATGAAACTTCGAGAAATAAAAGAAAGCTTTTTATACTTCTTTTTTTAAGTTTTGTTATGGCAAATGAAATAAATATGCCTTCTGCGTTTGGAGGATTAACAAGGTATAACGAAGAGTACGATAGTAAAATTAAATTAAAACCAGAGTATTTAATTGTATTTTTAGCTTTGATTGTAGTTTTTAGAATTGCTCTTAGTTGGTTTCTTCACTATTAGTATGTTTCCGAATATAGATCCTAAGAAGATGAAAACGATAATGAAACAAATGGGAATGTCTCAAGACGAAATAGAAGCTTCTAAAGTAATTATTGAAAAAGAAGATGGAAATAAAATAATAATTGAGAGCCCTTCCGTCACGAAAATAAAAATGCAAGGGCAGGAATCTTATCAAATTACTGGAGATTCTTATGAGGAAAAAGGTATTTCTAAAGAAGATATTCAAACAATAATTGATAAGACAAATTGTTCGGAGGAAGAAGCGGAAAATAGCTTGAGAAAGACTGGCGATTT